>JADFQT010000023.1 GCA_022561675.1 Chloroflexota bacterium | reverse complement strand
GAGCACTTGGCGCGGTTGCAGCACCCCACCGGTATCACCATCCATGACGGCATCATCTACATTGCCGACACCTACAACCACAAGATAAAACAGGTCCTGCCGGTGACCCGCAGCGTGCTGACCCTCTTCGGCGCGGGAACGGCCGGTCGCCAGGACGGCGTGGGGACGCTGGCCACGTTCTCGGAGCCCAGCGGCGTCAGCTTCGCCAACGGTCTGCTGTATATCGCCGACACCAACAACCATCTGGTCCGGGTCGCCGACCTGGAAACCAAACAGGTTTCCACCCTGGCAATTACTGGACTTTAAGAGGGGGGTGTTGTGACCCCTCTTAACCTCCCCTTGGCAAGGAGAGGGACATTTAATCATAAGGAGGTAATCAATGCCCACAACCAACAACCCTCAATTCACCGACCAACAATCCCCAGCTTCTCAGCTGAGGGAAATGATTAGGGGCTACCGTACACCTTTTTTAATCAACGTTGCCGCCAAGCTGGGAATTGCCGACCTGCTAAGAGATGGGCCAAAAAGTAGTGAGGAATTGGCCCAAGCGGTAGAAGCCCAACCTAGATTTCTGTATCGCGTGCTTCGTGCCTTGGCCAGCCAGGGTATCTTCGCAGAAAACGAAGCTGGGCAGTTTCAACTCACCCCTGTGGCTGAACTCCTTCAGACAGGAATTCCCGGTTCTTTGCGGGCCACCGCGATAATGTCCGCTGGATTGTATGCTAGGTCCTGGGGCGATCTTTTATACACCCTCAGGACTGGCAAACCTTCCTTCGACCATGTCTTTGGCATGGGTTTCTGGGAATATCTGGACTCTAACGATGAAATGGGAGATTACTTTAACCAGTCCATGACTTCCCGCTCTGGTGAGGAACAGGGCCAGGTCGTAGATGCATATGACTTCTCTGGGATTTCCAAGATCGTTGACGTAGGCGGAGGACAAGGGTCCCTAATTAGAGCCATTCTTCAGAAACACCCCCATATGCACGGCACCTTGTTTGATTTGCCGGAAGTGGTCCAGGGTGTATACGAGATTATTGAGGCTGAAGGATTGGCTGAGCGCTGTGAAGTGGTAGGGGGCAGCTTTTTTGATGAAGTGCCATCCGAGGGTGAAGCCTACTTTATGCAGGCAGTGATTCATGACTGGGATGATGAACGCTCCCTTTCCATACTTAAGAACTGTCGTCGCGCAATTGGAAATAATGGGAAGCTAATCCTTGTAGAGGCGATAATCCCATCTGGTAACGAACCATCTCCTATGAAAATGGGGGATATCAATATGATGGTGCTGGCAGGCGGCCTTGAGCGTACTGAGACGGAGTTCCGGCAACTCTTGGATGCTGCTGGATTCAAGCTGGTGAACATCATCCCCATCCAGCCACGAAGCATTATCGAAAGTGTGCCGGTTTAGGATCCTCGTAGGTTATAGCGCCCTTCTCCCCTGCTGGAGATAATTAACCGAGCGCGACCTTTACTTGGAATGGAACTCCTTTAGACTGGCAAAGTTCATCACCATCGGGATGATAGGCGCAGTGTTCGCGGTCACCCCTCCAGCAACCACACCGTGGGCATACCAGACTTGATCTCGTGGGGCTGTGGCAGGTATCTGCTCTTGATTTGATGGTCCAGAACCTGGTCTATTACGGCTTAAACACCTTCCAGTAATCATCGTCCGGGAAATCCCCGGCGCTGTCTCTCCCCGATTGTACCCATCTGATGAAAACCTCTCGCCTCTGGCGAACCAACCCGCCTTGATTAGGGTAGAATAGGCCTTCGCCCCACTCGCCGCTCCGAAAAGGATTTTTTTTGCGCCGACCGCCCGGCAGCCCTATTCCGGTTTTCGCCGTACTGCAAAATCGGGCATTTCGAGCCATCTGGTACGCGGGCAGCCTCCACGAGATTTCTCGTCGGACGGAGATGCTGGTGCTCAGCCTGCTTATCTTTCAAACCACTGGATCTCCCTTCCAGCTACTTCTGGTGCTGGTATTCAACAACCTGCCTCGCCCGGTGCTTTCCCTGATATTTGGGACCGTCGCCGACCGCTTCAACCGGCAGCGGGTTATGGTGCTGGCCCAGTTTTCCAACGTCGTGATTTCCGCAATTGTCCTGATGCTGATCCTCGCCGACCTGGTACAACCGTGGCAGCTCTACCTGGCTCTGGTAATGCAGGGCGTGACCAAAGCACTGGAGGATCCCTCCCGGCGCACATCCATATTGGACATTGTAGGGGAGGGCCGGGTGGTGAACGCTCTGTCCCTGGACCAGATCGGGAACACCACCGGCAAAATAGCCGGTCCCTTCCTGGCGGGCCTCCTGGTGGAGACGCTAGGCTTCCCGGCAGCCTACACCTTTGTGGTAGTGGTTCATCTGGCCGCTCTTGGGTTCCTCACCAGAGTCAGGGTTCCGCCCCGCCAGGCTCCGGCGCAGCGCGAGCCCGTCTTTCGGAGCATGTGGGTCAGCCTTCGCTACGCCCTGGGCAATCCCTTGCTGCTCGGGATGCTTTACGTCACCATTATCATGAACGCGCTGGCCTTTCCGGCGCAGCAGTTGATCCCGGCCATCGGGGAAAACAACCTTGGCGTCGGTGAAACCTTGATTGGCGTGCTGGTAGCGGCGGAGGGCCTGGGACAGCTGGTCGGCGCCGCGCTGATGGCCAGTAGCCGGAACCTGCGATACCACGGCCGGGTGTTTGTTATCGGTTCTATCCTGGTGCTGATCATAGCCATCCTTTGGTCCCGGTCTCCCTGGTACGGCCTGACCTTCGCTCTGCTGACTATCGGGGGCATGGGACAAGCCGGCTTCGGAACCATGCAAAGCTCCATAACCCTGCTTTCGGCTCCGGCAGAGCTCCGAGGCCGCATGGTAGGATTGATGAGCTTTTGCATCGGTGTGGGAACCCCGCTGGGCGGGTTGGAAATGGGCTTGCTGGCGGCCAGAGTCAGTTCCCAATGGGCCATATCCATAAACGCCCTGGCCGGTTTGGCGCTGTTGATCCCAGCCCTGGTCTTGACTCCCCTGGTCCGGTCGCCCACCACCGCGCAGAGACGGCCCTCTCTACGAAGCTGAACAGCTCAGGATGCGACCGAGCCTTCGGTTCCTTGCCTCTGGAGCCCAAGCCGTTATATTCTGTTGGGTGCCGGCGTTTCATTAGGCGGGCTACGCCGGGGAGCCGCAGGCTCCCGACAGGTTAAACCGGACCTAACAGCGGGCCGTTAAGCCTTTGGAGTTGGGCCAGGGAGACAAAATAAATGCAAGGGATTGTCGATTGGGCCGCACGCATGAAACAGATGGCGGAGTTCGTCGGCCTGACCCAAACCGAACTGGAACTGATCCAGTCCACCGCCGCGGTGCTCGTGCCCCATGCCGAGGCTCTGACCGCCGCGATTTACGACCACTTCCTGCTTTTCCCGGAAACCCGTAAATTTTTTCTTCGCGAGGACGGCGAGGTGGACCAGGACCGGATCACCCGCCGCAAACACAGCCTGAAACGCTGGCTGGAGAACACCATCCAGTACCAGGTAGATGGGGATTTCCCGGTGTTTCTCCTGACCGCCGCCCTGGTCCACAGCCACCCTCCCAGCCATCGGGCCCATCTGGGCTCCGTGCCCAGCCGGTTTATGGTCGGAACCATATCCTTCGTCCAGACCGCTATTGCTCAACTGCTGTTTCAGGAGATGGACGACCCCCAAAAGGCCATGATGGCATCCTTGGCTTGGAGCAAGCTGCTGATGGTGCAGCTGGATATCCTACTGGCCGGCTACGTCGACGAAGTCCCGATTCAGCCAAGGTCGCAACAAGAAGCCTGATCCGTCCGGTGGTAGTCGATTGACTCCCCGGCTTATTTTAAGGAGGAGTAAGCAATGACCAAAGTTCTAGTAATCCAAGGCGCGGGCATGAACATGCGAGGTAAGGCCCAGGTCGAAATCTTTGGACCCGATACTCTGGAGGAGATTAACGAACAGGTTAACGGATACGCCGAGGGTTTGGGGTTAGACGTGGAGTTTTTCCATTCAAATATTGAAGGGGAGGTGGTCAACGCCTTGTACGATGCCCATGAAAGGGGTATCGACGCCGCGCTGATCAACCCGGCAGGTTATACTACCGGCACCGGCACCCTGCGGGCGGCCATCGCTCAGGTGAACTTCCCGGTGATAGAGGTCCACGCCTCCAACCCCACATCCCGAGGCACGGTCTCAAACATCCAGCCGGTATCCAAAGGCTCGGTCTACGGCTTTGGGGTATACGGCTACTACCTGGCCCTGGAGGCCATAAAGCACATTAACGGCAGCTAGCCATCGGCCGGCGCCCTCCGGCTTCCAACCCATATTTTTTGAGCCTTGAATTTAAAGCTAAACACAGTCGGAGGAGCCACATTTTGGGAAAATCCCCCTCAGTCCCCTTCTTAAAAAGGGGGGTGTAGGGGAATTTGGATCCTACAAGTTTAGAACTTTCGTCAAGGTTCAGTAAGTTAGATTCTACTCGCAACGCAGGCAGCGAGTCTCTGTGAACACAGTGTCATGGATGCCCGGATTGGTCTGAATATAGTCCATGATTATTCGGACCACTTTGTCCTGGCTGGCTATTTCATACTTCTCCCTGGCCGACTGGATAAAGGCCATCTGCTCTGGATTAAGTTCAATCTCGAAGGTCTCTTTGACACCTGCCATCTACCCGCCTCCCTCTTGCATCTGGAATTAGCGACGGCGGCTTGCCAGCGACACGCCGCTATGACGTAAATTGCCCGGCCTTGAACTATACAGCAAATCTCCGCCACGCCTCAAGCCAAAACCCGCCCTTCGCCCAAGCCTCCCCGTCCGCCAGCCGTATAAGACCCTGAGTCCACTGTGGGTCTGTGACTGCAATGTGACTTGCCCCCATCCCGCAGCGATATGTCTGTGAGCCTTGCCTGATAAAAATAGTTTATACCTTATTCGAGGCGGCAACGCCCGAAGAAAAAAACATTTGGAGGATTAGATTATGGCTGGCTCGCTAAAGAAATTGGCGTCACGGATTACTGGAGGCCAGAAGGGCTTTACCCTGATTGAGATGATCGTGGTGGTCGGCATCATCGCCGTATTGGCCGCGGTCATCGTCCCCAACATCGGCAAGTTCATCGGCACCGGCGAGGATGGGGCCAAGTCCGCGGAGTGGGAATCGGTCCAGACCGCCATGAACGCTATGATGGCTGAATCCGCGGTAAACACCGTCCCAGCTTCTTCCAGCGGATCGGCTGCAATTCAAGACTGGACTAGCGTTCCTACTGCCGTAACCAATAGTGAGCAGCCGTTGGGCGCCTACCTGCAAAATCCAGTGACTGTTTACCTGTACTGCTACGATGCCAACGGCCAGATAGTCACTCAGGGTGAACAGGGCGGTGGCTTGACCTGTTAAGCAAGTAATCCCTTTGGTTGAGGTCCCGTCGACCTCCTCCGATTGGGGCCTCACCTAGCGTGTTTGGCCCGGCAAACCCTGAACAGGTGTTGCCGGGCCAACTTACATCAGGGCCACCAGGAAGTTCCGGGACCCATCTCTTGACCGGGACCCATCCCTTCACAAGGAGGAATCGCTGCCCATGTTTCGCACTGTAGATTCAGACAACCTCAATCCAAATAATTCCTCCTGCCATGGCCTTCACCCTCGCCTGGGGAGGCCCGGCTGGAGCGGGTTCTGGGCGGCGATTCGGGACAACCGGGGGACCTTCCTGCTGGAGACGGTAGTCGCATCGATGATCTTCTCCATGGTGGGGGTGGCCGTGCTCTCCAGCCTGGGCACCGTCAACATCGCGGGAGCGTTGACCGAGGAGCAGTCGCAGGCCGAGAACATCGCCCGGAATCAGATGGAAGCGATTTTTAACCGGGTCTATCGGGAGCCGGACCAGACACCCTATCCCACCATCGCTTTGCCTCCCGGCTATACCGTCACCATCGACGTAACCCATCTGGATGGCTACACCGATCCGGAGGTGGAGAAGATCGCCTTAACCATCAGCCACCACGGCAAGGAAGTGCTGCTGCTGGAGACCGCCCGCTACCGCACCGACGGGATGCGGCTGGCCTACAGCGCCAGCCCCGACCGGTCCAATCCTTCGGTGCTGGTCGACGCCGTGCTGGACGGCACCGTGTACGTTTTTTTGGATGACCCGACTCAGCTGATCGACGATCAGGTGGAGTTCTTCATGGACGGTTTCGGACCCCTACAGACGGAGAACTTTATCCACTGGGACTTCGAGGGCAGCGCCGGCGTGGACCCCGCAGACCCGGCCAATCCCTGGAATACCTCCGCCGAAACTAACGGGCCGCACACCATAACTGCCAAAGCCCGGTTGAACAACGGAGAAACGGTTAACGTAACGGCGGATTTCACGATAAGCAACTAACCTTTATCACTCCATCCTGCCGGAGGACACCTTGCGGATAAGCGATATTTTTCGACAATCAGCCCGGAGCCCCCGCGGGTTTGCCCTGCTCGAGGTAGCGGTCGGCCTGAGCATTCTCAGCATGGGCGTAGGACTTATCGGCACCAGCGTTTTTCAGGTGCTTTCCATTCAACGGCACTGGCAAGCTGACCGAGTGGCTACTAAAGACCTGCGGCACACCGGCAGTTGGTTCGCCGGGGATGCGCTAAACGCGGAAACCGTGGTTTTCGGAGGAACTCCGGATGAACCTACGGTAACCCTTTCCTGGTCGGAAATCGTGGACAACTCCGTCCCGGGCAGTCCTGTGTTCCAGTCCCGTTCCTCCGTCTACAGCCTGGACGGCGACACGCTGACCCGCAATGAAGATGGCGTCGTTACCCCAGTAGCCAAAGGAGTGGTCTCGGCGGAGTTCTCCTTGTCCGGCCGGGTCCTGACCCTGGACTTGACGGTCAATTCAGGAAACGGCGGCACGACGACCCTGACCCTACAAACCTATTTAAGGGTGTTGCAATCATGACCAGCTTATTAAAAGGCCAGCAGGGTGTGGCGATGATCATGGTTATCGCCTTCATGGCCCTATCAATACCCATGATAACCGGCGCCCTTTCTCTTTCGGGCACCCTGAGCAAAGACTCCACGGTAAAAACCGAAATCCTGAAGCGCCAATATTCGGCGCTGGGTGGCGACCAGTTTGGGGGTTATCTGGTGACGGAGGGCGCCCTTTGCAATGGTTATACCATTGATTTGAATGACGACCCCGTAGACGTATCCATCTGCGATCTGCCCAGCCTGCTATCTCCTCCTCCCCCGGCGGACGACAGCCGCAGGCTATTTTCCAGCATTACCGTAACACCGGATTGGGCTCCCCCGGCGGACTACTCTCCACCCGGCCCCTTTTATGAATACTTCACCTTCACCATCACCATAACCAACCGAGACGATGAGCCGGAAGGACTGAACAAGATCCACGCCACGCTTCCCCCAGGGTTCGACTACGTGGACGGGTCTACGGATTTGGTGACTTTCAACGATCCATCCATCCAGGGTCAGAAGCTGACCTGGAATCTGGCGCCAATGAAAATAAACCTTCAACCGGCCGCGCCCGGTGTTCCCGCGGATTTCCGGCAGCTATCCTTTGTTGCCGAGGCCATCCTAAACGAAGGGAATTACTGCACGGAGGCCTGGGCCGACCCCGGGCAGATAAAGACCGGTACCGGCCTGGACGCCCGAATACAGGTAGGGTCGCCCGCGGACGATTTATGCACAGGATATGCGGTTTCATTGGACAAGACGCGGGATGTGGCCGGTGGAACGGTAACGGGTTTGAACCCAATCACGGTAGATTACACCATCACCTTCCAGAACAAGGGCACCCTGCCCCTTAACCTTACTCAGGTGCGGGATCTGCTTCCGCCAGGGTTTGTCTATTCCCCGGGCAGCACCTGGGGCATTACTAGCGACGATCCGAACTCCACCATGTTCCAGGGGAGGCAGCGGCTGGACTGGGCGTTCGACCCGGCGCTGACAATCGCCCCCGATTCCACTAATCAGGTTAACTTCAAGATTCAGGGGCCCTTCACCGGTGGGCATTGGAACGATGCCTGGCTTACCTTTAATGAGTTCAGCAATACCCAGTACACCTGGCCGTCAGCAGGAATCACGGTGATAGGCACGACAGAGGTTGACACTACAGTCGGCGGCGTTACCATTCACTCACTGACCTGGGAGATCGATCCGGGGTCCTTCGTGCTGTGGGAGTGGCAAATAACCAGCTGATTTCCCAAGCCTACCCGCGCTGGTGTCCTCGCTTGGGCGGGAAATAATTTAGCACCCCTGTGGGCAGATTCTTCGACCGTCAGGGGTGCTAAATTTTGCTCTGCGTTAAGAAGGGGACTGATCACCACGCCGGCGATTCAACCTCCAGGGCCAATCGCATTTCAACCCTCGTGGGCTACTGACTCTATCGCATTGAAGGTGACCCGGAGCATGGGCGAGTCGGTCTCGTTTTTCCACTGGTGATGGGAGTTGGGCGGGACCAGAATCGCATCCCCTTCCGTCACGGTGTAATCCTTGCCATCGCACCTTAGTGTGGCGCTCCCCTCCAGCACGTACACCACGTGGTCCCAGGCATGATTATGTCCACCGCTGTCCGGGTGGCTTACGGCGCCGGGCATCATGGGACCGTTATAGAGCATTACGTAGTTGGGCACGCCATCCTTGGTGTTGAGAATGAGACTACCGGTGTCAGCGTTCAGGTCCTGGTGGTTCCGGATAACCGGCGGTTGGCCGGTTCCCGGTCCGCCCTCATTGCGCGCCCCTCCGCTTCTGGCAGCCTCCAGAGGATTTATCTCTATTCTGAGAATGTCTCCCTGTCCCCCATTATTAAGGGTGTAGTGGTCCACGTTGCCGGGAATGAACATGGCATCCCCTTCCTTGACCGGGTATTCCTTGCCGTCGCAAATCAGGGTTCCGGTGCCCTTAATGATATAGACTTCATGCTCCCATGGGTGAATATGATGTGAGCTCGTTTTGCCGGGCTCGATTCTGGAATAGGAGAGAGTACAGGTGGTGGGATTATCGTCTAATGCCACCAACCTGCCGGCCCCTTCGGCCAGGTTAGCGCTTCGGTAGTTGCGGATGTTTGGTTCCATGGCTTCACCTCTCGGGCCAAGATGAACGTTGCTTCGAATCGCCAGTTAATCCGTCTTCTCTTGACCACGCAAAAATTGGGCAACTCCTATCCCAAGGGGAATCCCCAGTGCGGGAAAGGGTAGCCCAAGTATAGTGTCCGTATGGCCATTCATCAACACGCCGTCGACCACCAGGAAACAGCCAGTCACCGCGCAACCTAACCGTCAAACCCAATGAAGCCCGGCAGCTTGGGAAAAGCCTGTAACCACGGGACCCGGATGCCCAGCCCGGTCCCGTCGCGCTCTGCAGGAACTGGGGAAAGGGGCGGCGGCTATCCCTCTCTAGCTGGCACGGAGGGGGTAGTCGACCGGTAGAATTCCAGGAATAAGGCAGCGAAAACGCCAAGCATTAGCCCCAGCGCCCCCGCCAGCATGATGTTTCGAGTCCTCTGAGGCGACACCGGCGACGTAGGTAGCGCCGGTTCTCTAATGGCCGAAAGGCTGGAAATGGTGGCCAGCCGGGGCTCTATTTCTTGGAGGCGGTCCAGCTCGTCCTGGGCAGGCTGGTAGAGTGCCTTAAGTTCTTGTACTTCCTGTTCCAAATCCTGGCGGGCCTGCTTATCTACCGCCAACTGCCTGCGAATGGCATCGGTTTCCTGCCGCAAGAAGGTGATGTTGGAGGCCAAAGCCAAAGTCCTTTTGAGGTTCCCAGCCTCCTCCTTCGAGATATCCGCCGCCTCCCCAGCTGCCAGCTTCCTCCGCAACAGGTCCGACTCGGTGTATAGGAACGAGATTCGGGCGGACAGTTCACTGGCTTCTTTTTTTAGGGAGTCCAACCCGATAGAAGTGTCGGCCACTCTCTGGCGTAGTTTTAAATATACCGGGTTCAGGGTAGTGATACCGATTGGCGAGCCATCATCGGGGGACAGCATCTCGGTCTCAAAGGTTTGCGGTTCTGCCTGTAGGAACTTCTCTAAAGAGATGAGCCGAGCCTCCTCGACGGGTATGGTGGTCCCCGTGAGCAACCGGAGCCGGCTTTCGCTCTGAACCAATTCCTTTTCCAGAGTCGATAAGCGAGCCTCCTCCAACCCGCGACTCAGCTCATCAAAAATAGATTCAGCCAATGTAGCGCTGTTCGACTCGCTGGCGCTGTCGGCGCCGACGCCGGGGAGGCCCGAAACTCCGGGAGTGCCGCCACCTCCCAGCGTGCCCGCGGTGTCGCTCAATATTGCTTGCAAGTAGGCGCGTACCGCAGGATCTTCCCCAGTGTCTGAGGCCAAGAGCAGGCGAAGCCGGGTTTCGTTGGATGCAAGTTCCTGCTCCATGGCCGACAGCTGGCCTTCTCTGACGCCCAGGGGATTATCCAAATCAAAGCTGGCCAGGGCGTCCTGCGCTGCGGTGAACTCGGGGAGCAATGCATTCACTTTCTGGGTCGCATCTTCCTTCTGTGCTGAGAATTGAATTTGGATATCATCTCTTACCTTTTCACCATAAGATTCTATCCACTGGCTGGCTAAGGAAAACGCTTCCTCACTCGTTTCTGCAGATGCGGTCACCGAGATATAGCGCTCCTTCTCGTCCGTGGAAGCTTCGAGTTGGTTGCGGATTAACGCCGGGGCCGAGGCCAGACCCAGGTTCTGCCGCATTCTTTCTATTACCACCGTGCTGGTAGCCAGCTCCCGGTAGCCTCGTAACGACAATCCCAATCCACCTTCGCCGTTGGCCGGAGGGAGCACGGCGCCGGCCGTGGATTCAAACCTGGGAGTCTGAACCAGGTAGCTAAACACCGCCGCCACTCCTACCGCTGCCACCACTATGCCAACGATCAAGAATTTGTAGCGAATCAGCGCATCGACCCATTTACGCAGGTCGATGCTGTCATCCCACTCGGGACGGGGCTGCGGTGCTGTCACTGGAACAAGGGCTCCTTCCTAATTTACAGGCTATCCTATAATGCCGGGGATTATATCAACCCAGCCTCCCCAGGTGAATTAGCCAGATGGATTCTAACAGATGGCGGACCTGGGCATAAATGTGGGCGATGGTTCAAAAATCCTCTCTTTGCCGATCCAGGGGACAGATACTTCACGATAGACATTCTTTTCGGGGCCAGCACAACGAACGGAATCGCCCAATAACCTATCATCGGAAGGGTTATTCCAGTCGGCTTTAGGAAAATCCCCCGGCAAGCCAGGGGACACCACCATGTCCAAATGCTGGGCTCGATGGTACAAAGATATCCAAAATACCCAGGCGCCCAGAAGCAGCACAAGTTCCCGCGCGAGGAGAACAAGGTAATGGATGAAGAAACCCTGGACATTAGAGAATACGCCAATGTGCTGCTGGCCAGGTGGTGGATCCTGGCGCTGGGGCCTTTAGTAGCCGTGCTGGCCGCCCTCGGCATTTTCCTTGCCACTCCCGTCCCCACCCCGAAAGCCCCTGAATTCCAGGCCACGACCAATGTTGTATTAATGGGAGGGAGCGCAAGTTTTGCTGAATACCCGGACCTGGCGAAATCCACCCCCGTGCTCGAGGATGCCATCAGCGCCTTGGCTCTTTCCATGTCGGTAGCGGAGCTCCGAAGCAAACTGGCTGTCTCAAATGTAGTTAGCCAAATGGTGAGCATCCAGGCCACCGATGCGGTCCCGGCGGCAGCGTTGAGGCTGGCTGACGGAGTGGCCCAGAGCTATGTCGGGTACTTGGACAGCCTAAGAGAACCTCAGTTCGCTGCCGCTCAAGAGCAGCTTGCCCTGAGCCTGGCGTCACTGGATGAAAGAGTTTCCGCCGAGGCCGCTGAGAAGGCCGTAGCGTCTGTTGAAAAGGCCTTAGCGGGGCTAACCTCCAGGTCGACACCGGCTATCGTTCTAGCTCCGGCGGAAGTCCTTCAGGAGCCAGCTATCTCCTCCCCCGGACCTTCCAGCCACTTAGCTCGAAACACGGCTCTGGCCGCCATGCTGGGCTTCATTTTGGCTGTGGTAGTAATATTCTTGTTGGAATACCTCCAGAACCCGGTCCGCTCCCCGGCACAGATGGAACGGCGATATGGGTTGAGCAATTTGGGGTCGGTCCCCAGGTGGCGCAAAGCCAGGGGCGCGTCTAGCTCACCCTTGGAACGGCTTAATTCCGAGACCGGACTGTCTGAGTCGGTCAGCCAGGTGGCGGCAAGCCTGGATTTCACAGCCACCGCCTGCCAGACCAAGACGGTGGCTGTCACCAGCCCCGGGAAGGGCGATGGCCGCAGCAGTCTGGTATCCTGCCTGGGAGTAGCCCTCAGCAACCATTGGCGTCAGGTAATCCTGGTCGACTCGGATTTCCGGCATCCTTCCCTCCACCACCATTTTCATCTGGATAACTCCCTGGGCTTGAGCAATCTGTTGTCAAACCCCGACCTGGAACTGGCGGATGTAGTCCAGAGCACCAACTATCCCAGGCTCCAGGTGATTACCAGCGGCACTGTCCCGGCTGACCCGACAAACCTGGTCAGCTCCCCAAGGATGAGTTGGGTCCTGGAGAGAGTTAAAGAATCGGCCGATCTGGTGCTTATCGATACGGCTCCATCCCTCGATACTGCTGAAAGCACACTGATGGCTGCTCAGGTAGATGCGGTAGTGATGGCGGTAAACGCGACCCAGACCAGGCAGGGCTCAATGGACGCAACCCTGGAAAACCTGCGGCGAGCAAACCGGAACATCTTGGGATTCATTTGGAATCAAAGGGAAACTGGGCCGTTTAGCCAATCTTCCCGTAGCCAACGATATTTTCGGACTACGCCGGCGGCGGCGCCTCACGGCGCGTCCTACCGTGACGCTTCCCCCATCCAGGAGGCGGTCGGGGTTGAACCCGCTCTATCGGCCCGTTCCTAAGCAGGACCGGCGTAGGACCGCCCGCCTTTTGGACCGGAGTTAGGAACCAGAATTCTGAGTTTCCGGTTCCCTACAGCTGTTGGTTGGCCAACTCCAAGAGCTGCCGAGCCTGGATGGAATTTGCGGAAATCCCGGTTATAGTGAGGGACTTCTCCAGGAGCTCAGCAGCCCACTTAGGCTGGCCTACATCGATATAGGCTTCGGCCAGGCAATTTTGCAACGGCCAGCTGGCCGGAACCGTGGCTACAATTGCTCAACCCGACGGCCTTCCTGCGCGCTGGTGGGTGAAAGATTCCATGTATCGCCAACGCGGGTGTTGTGAAGCACCGGCAACTGATGTATCGTGATTACCTACCCCCAATGTATCTGCGTGCCGGCGGGTCCGGTTCCCTTTGCCGCAATTATACCCGGAATAGCACGCTCTATAGCACTAGGAGGAAGCCAGATGGTTGGTAAAGAACTCCGCCTGACCGAGCTGTCCCACTGCGCCGGTTGAGCCGCGAAGTTCAGCCTGGAGGACCTGGTTCAGGTCCTGAAGCATGTCCCAGTGATCAGCCACCCTGATCTCCTGGTTGGGACGGAGACGGGGGACGACGCCGCCGTCTACCGCTTAAACGACCATATCGCGCTGATTATGACGGTCGATTTTTTCCCGCCCATTGTCGATGACCCCTTCCAATACGGGGAGATCGCCGCGGCCAACTCTTTGAGCGACGTTTACGCCATGGGCGGCACGCCTCTGTTGGCCATGAATATCGTTGGGTTCCCCGTGACGCTGGAAAAGGACATCCTGGGGGAGGTGCTGAAAGGCGGCTACTCCAAGGCGGCCGAAGCTGAATGCTTGATCGTCGGGGGCCATACGGTGGATGACCCGGAACCCAAGTATGGCCTATCCGTGGTGGGCACGGTCGAGCCGGGCAAGCAGATCTCCAATGCCGCGGCTCAGCCCGGGGATGTGCTGGTGCTAACCAAACCCCTGGGAACCGGCATCATAACCACCGCCGGCAAGCAAGGGGTTTGCCCGCCCCAGGTCCTGCAAGGGGCGGTAACCACCATGTCCACCCTTAACCGGGACGGTGCCCATGCCATGGTCAAAGTCGGGGTGCACTCCGCTACCGACGTCACGGGGTTCGGCCTGATGGGGCATTTGCAGTCGATGGTCCGGGGGAGCCAGGTGGGTGCAGAAATCCAGCTGGGCAATGTACCCGTGCTGCCTGGCGCGTGGGAGCTTTTGGAGCAGGGGGTGGCGCCGGGGGGCACCCATCGAAATCTGCAAAGCGTCGCCGGGTCGGCCCATTGGCATCACGATTTGAGGGAACAGGAGCAGTTGCTGCTCTGCGATGCCCAGACTTCGGGCGGCTTGCTGATAGCGGTGGCGGTGGAGAAACAGGACGAGTTGCTGGCCGAGCTAAGATCTACCGGCGTCGCGGACGCCGTAGTGATAGGGCGGGTTACCGAGGGACCGGTGGGACAGATCAAGGTCATCCCATAGGGTTGGCTCGGGGTCGTCTGTTCCCAAATTTTTCCGAGACTACCATGTTCCAGAGGAATACCATTTACCGGGCTGATCTAGGCTCCCCCAGGTAAAAAGCAAGATATAAAACGGCAGACAAACAAGCCAGGAGTAAAAATATTGGAACCCCAATTCGGGTTGAAAAGGCCAGACCAGGTGAAAGCGGCTCCCGATCAGGGAGAACGCGTGCCGCCCGGCCAATTTCTGAGCAAGAAGTTTCCGGTGCTAACCTATGGCTCAACGCCAAAGGTAGACCTCAAGAACTGGAAGATAAGGGTGTTCGGCCTGGTGGAA
>JADFQT010000022.1 GCA_022561675.1 Chloroflexota bacterium | reverse complement strand
AGTAGTAGCTGGGGTTGCACTCGCGAATCTCGAGTTGTTCGGGGGTGCAGTCGCGGTGCTCGACGATGCCGGCCAATCGGCCGTTCGCGTCGCGTAAGATTCGGCCGTAGCTCGTGGGGTCTCCAAGCACCGTGGTGGCGATGGTTGCGGCGGCGGCGGCGGATTCGTGGGCCTCGAGAAGCCGGGTCATGGTGTCGGGGCGGACGAGGGGCATATCGCCGGCGATGACGGCCAGCGTCCCCTCGAAGTCGCGGAGCGCATCCTCGCAGACCATAACGGCGTGCCCGGTGCCGTTTTGTTCGGTTTGTTCGACCCAGGTCAGGTCGGATTGATCGGAATAGGCGGCGATGAGCTGGTCCCTCTGATAGCCCACCACGACCAGGATTCGGCCGATGCGGTTGGCGCGGCAGGCGTCGAGGATGTAATCGAGCATCGGACGCCCGCAGATTTCGTGCAGCACCTTGGGCCGATCGGTGTTCATGCGCGTGGACTTACCGGCGGCAAGAATGATCGCTGCGCGAGCTTTGCGATGTTGCGAACTCATGAAACGGACGCCCAAATCGAAATTACCCGGCCTGGACTCGAACCAGGAACGCCAGGACCAAAACCTGGTGTGTTACCGATTACACCACCGGGCACTTGCCTTGCGCCGAAACGCTTCGGCGTAGCGAACATGGGAACGAAAACCGTGGCCGACTCATTCTCACGCGCGATTCGTTCGGGCGCGGGAATGGGATAGGTCGCGTTCCGCCGGCGGCGGGATTTCGTCGAAAGAGGCTTGAACACGCGGCCGCGATACCGGCGTGCCCACTATTCACGCTACCCGTGCGAATCCGGGCCGCGAACCGCCCCACGGGCGACGACACCCACATCCAAGGACCCGATCCGAAGCCGGCTCCAGAATCCGGCTACCGGCCTCTGACTCGGGTCGAGGGGAGAGTAGCCGAAAGGCCCCTTCCGGTCAACCGAGCTTGGTTTTTCGGGGCGTTGCGCTGGACCCCGGGTCGGTCCCGAGGAAGTGTTTCAACGCCAGGCGATGCCTGCCGATGTACCGGTTTGGTGGGTTCCGGAACGGTGCGGGATGGCCGGTTCCGGGGGGTCAACCCGCCGATTTGGGGGCCGACATGAAACACGGGCGAAGGACAAAATGTGACGGGAGGATCGGACCCAAGGCGCGGGAGTGTCCGCACTGCGGCCACGAGAAACCCACCCAGGAACAGAGTCAGTTGACCATGCTGCTGGCCATTCTGGCGGTAGCCCTGGCGCTACGCCTCTACGGCATCAACTGGGACTCCGGGTTCGGCTTCCACCCCGACGAGCGATCCATCTACATGCGGGCTGGCTGCATGTACGACGTGCTCACCGAGGCTGTGGGACACCAATCCTGCATCCGGGAGTTTCCGGAAATGGAGTCCGGAATACCGAGCCTGAGGACTTTCTTTGACGCCGAGCGTAGCCCCCTTAATCCTCACTGGTTCCCCCTGGGCAGCGTGCTGATCTACGTCATGGTGTTATTTCGGTCGGTAATTGAGCTGTTCACCGACATCAGCGCGCTGGACATGCGTTACGTCGGCCGTCCTCTGTCGGCTTTGTTCGACGTGGGAACGGTCTTCATGGTCTTCCTATTGGGCCGGAAAATGTACAGCCAGAGAGTGGGTCTTCTGGGGGCCGCCTTCACTGCTTTGGCGGTTATTCACATACAGAACAGCCATTTTTACCGGCCGGAAACCTTCTCCGTCTTCTTCCTAATGGCCAGTTTCTGGGCCATGCTCCGGATGGTGGAGCGGGGGAGGCTGCGGGACTCGCTGCTGCTGGGGGCCCTGGTGGGTCTGGCCATGGCTCCCAAGGTAAGTGTGCTGCTGCTGGTACTACCGCTGGGATTGGCCTACCTCTGGCGGGTCCTGGACTCCTCCGGCGGCCGTTGGTCGGCCATTACCCTGGAAAAGATCCAGGGACCCTTCGTCCATGCCTACGCAGCCGGTGCGGTGGCGCTGGCGGTGTTTTTTGTTTTGACTCCCTATGCCCTGCTGGATTTCAATTCCTTTATTGGGGACCAGGTTGCCCAGACCGACATGGCCCGGCAGGCCGGTCTGTTGCCCTTCACCTATCAATACGTTAATACTCCGGCCTTCAGCTATCAGATACATCAAACCACCGCCTGGGGACTGGGTATTCCTCTCGGCATAGTGGCATGGCTCGGCATTCCCTTTACCGCGGTAATGGTCTTCCGGCGGCAAAGGAGCCGCCGTTGGGACCTGCTTTTGCTGGCATGGGTAGTGCCCAACTTCCTCTTTCTAGAATCCTTTGAGGTTAAATTCTTGCGATACCTCTTCCCGCTGATGCCTTTCATGGTTTTGATGGCGGCGCGGATGCTCTGGTGGTTGGTAGACGCGGCCCGCACCGCCTCTCAATCGTCTGGCGCCTCCCAATCGTCTCGGGAGTCGGGAACCTCGCTCCGGCGGCTGTCGGTCAGGCTGGGGTTCCTGGGCCGGATTTGGGGTCCCCTGAGCAATAGTCGATACTTGCCTGGGGTGGCCCTGGCGCTAATGGTATTGGTATTGGCCACTACCGCCTTCTACGCTTTGGCCTTCGAGCGGGTCTACGCCCGAGATCATCCCGCCGTCGCCGCGTCCCGGTGGATGCAGGAGAATATACCGCCCGGGACCGCGGTGGTTAGCGATAATCACTGGGATGAGTTCGTGCCGGGGCTTTACCGCTTGGATGTATGGCAGTTTCCGGTTTATGAGCCGGAGAGCCGGACAAAAATGGAGGACCTGGCCAGGCATTTGGCCCGGTCGGAATATCTGGTCTTTTACAGCAACCGGCCCTACGGAAGCGTAGCCAGACTCCCCGAGCAGTTCCCGCTCAGCTCCGGCTACTACCGTCAATTATTTCAAGGCGACCTGGGCTATCGCCTGGAGCGGAGCTTTACATCCTTCCCGACGTTTTTGAAGGTTTCCTTTCAGGACGACCCCTTTGATCGAGCCGGACTTCCTCGTCCCCAAGCATTGATCCCTGATGACGCCTCCGGCTTGAGGCTGAACCTGGGATACGCCGACGACAATGTGGTGGGCTACGATCACCCGCAGGTCTTGCTGTTCCGAAACTTGGAGAGGAAGCCGGAAGATGAACTGCTCCGGCAGCTGCTGGGCATGGGAATCGCCCGGGACGGGTCGGGCCGCGCTGTTTCGGCCCAAGCCAATGGGAGAGGTGAGTTGGGTCTGATGCTCTCCGAGGAGGATCGGGCGGCTCAACGCGCGGGAGGAACCTGGTCTCGGATCTTCGATCGGGGCAGCTGGACCAACCGATTCCCCGTTCTGGCCTGGCTGCTGACCATCGAGCTGGGGTATCTGATTACCCTTCCGCTGGCCATGTTTATATTCCGGCCCCTGCCCGACCGGGGCATCGTATTGGCCAGAATATTCGGATTCCTGGTCATTGGGTACGTGGCCTGGTTGTCGGTCAGCCTGGATTGGCTGACTTTTTCCAACCGGGCGATTTTCATCGGCGGCCTGGTAGTCGGCCTGGGCTCCGCGATTGTCCTGGTTTTCAATTGGCGGGAAATCATCGGCTTTTTAAGGGAGCGCTGGAAACTGTTGCTTCTGGTCGAAACCTTGTTTCTCCTGGCATTTCTGGCCTTTGTATTGGTGCGGGCGGCCAACCCGGACTTGTGGCATCCCTTCCGGGGTGGGGAAAAGCCCATGGAGTTGGCATACCTCAGCGCGGTGGTGCGGTCCACTACCCTGCCTCCCTATGATCCGTGGTTCGCCGGCGGATACTTGAACTACTATTACTGGGGATACTTCCTGGTTTCCCTGCCCATGCGAGTAACGGGCATTGTTCCCACCACCGCTTTCAATTTGGCGGTACCTCTGTTTTTCGCGCTGACTTTTACCGGCGCTTTCTCGCTGGTGTACAACTTGACGGAGGGCCTTCGGCGCTCCAAGGGTCCGGGTGCCATCCGGGATGGCCCAGGGGTAGCGGAGGAACCGGTTCCTCCCCCGGCTTCCCCACAGGAAGGTGGCGGCTTGCCGGGGCCTCCCCTGGTCTCCAAGGTCGACCAATCGGACCAGATCGGCTACGGGAAAGCTGAATCCGGGCCCGAATCCGGGCCCGAATCCGGGTATGAATCCGGGCATGAAAGCCGCTCCAGGTTTGCCAGCCTCCTGTGGAGCCCGATCAGCGCCGGCCTCCTGTCCGCGACGATGGTCGCGGTGATCGGCAACCTAGACGGCATGGTTCAGCTAGTGCAGGGAACCTGGCATCGCCTGTTTCGCCCGGAGCAGCCCCTAGTTTCGTTCGACTTCTGGCGAAGCAGTCGCATGATTCCACCGCTGGACGAAATTGACAAGTCACCCCTGGCCTTCTGGCTTCCCGCTGATCAGATACAGGGATTTACCGACGTCTCCTTCCACATCACAGAATTCCCCTTCTTCACCTTCCTTTTTGCCGACCTCCACGCCCATATGATGGTGATCCCCTTTACCTTGCTGGTGATAGGGCTGGGAGTAAGCCTGGCCGTGGGGCTGAGAAACTCCGGTTGGCTCTGGACCGTAATCGCCTCCACGGGCTTGGCCCTGGGGTTGGGAAGCCTATGGGTGATAAATAGCTGGGATTATCCTCCCTATCTGGTGCTGGTCTTGGTTCTCCTGGGCTTGGCATCATATGGACGGAGGGTTACACGGACCAGAAAACTCGCCTGTTTCGGCCTGCTCTCGGTAGGGGTAATAGGGCTCAGCCTGCTCTTCTTCTTGCCCTTCCATCAAACCTACGAGACCTTCAACGCCGGAATCGCGGCTTCCAAGTGGCGCACCCCGCTGGACCGGTACCTGGTTATTCACGGCCTGTTTCTGTTCGTAGTGATAACCTTCCTGATTTACCGGGGCCGGCAATCCCTGGCGCCCATGTTTAGAACACTATTTGGTCAAGGAAACGTGCCGGGTTCAGATGCGGTTTTGACTGCTGGAGATCGGCTGCGCCTGGCCTTTTTGAGTATCGGGCTGGCGGCGGCTGTTTATCTGGCCCTGGCCGGCTACTGGACCGCGGCCATATTGCTGCCGTTGGTATTGCTAACCGGACTAGTGCTTGTAGCGGAGTTGGGCCGTGAAAGCCAGGATGGGCTGTTTGCGGCTATTCCCTTGATCATTCTGGGAATGGCGCTTTCCATTGGCATAGGGGTTGATTTTGTGCGCCTTAACGGCGACATTGGCCGGATGAATACCCTGTTCAAGCTGTATCTGGAAGGATGGATTCTCTTCAGCCTGGCCGCCGGATATATGCTCTGGTATTTGGGCGACCGGGGATGGCTGTCGCGAATTTGGAGCCGGGATCGCTGGTGGGCGAAACTGGCTTGGACGGGCATTCTGGCGGTATTGCTGGCTTCAAGCCTGATCTACCCGGTCTTGGGCGGCAAAGCCCGAATCGATGACCGCTTTGGGGATACACCCGTGTCGCTGGAAGGGACGGCCTACATGGCGAAGGCGGTTTATCAGGAAGAAGACCGGCCGTTGCAGCTGAAGTGGGACCTGGAAGCCGTCCGTTGGCTCCAGGACAATGTGGAGGGTTCCCCGGTAATCCTGGAGGCTCACCACCAACAGTACCATTGGACCTCTCGCGTCGCTACCTATACTGGTTTGCCGACGGTGCTGGGCTGGCCTTGGCACCAGATTCAGCAGCGCACCTCCTACGCTTATGCGGTTCAGGAGCGCTCCCAGGATATCAGTGAGATTTATAGCACGGCAGATGTCGGCCGGGCCCAGGAGTTGCTAACCAAGTATGAGGTCGAGTACATTGTGGTAGGGGAATTGGAGCGGGCTCACTACCCGGCACCGGGCCTGGACAAATTTGAGCAAATGGTTGGGAAAGGGTTGGTATTTCCCGAGTTTCGCAACCAGGGGGTGAACATTTATCGGGTTTTATGGTAATAATAAAAGTAAGCCCACTCGCCATCCCTATTAGAACAAAGCTCCAGCGTGGATACAGTGGATAAAGTCGCGCTAATTCGGGATATTTTTATTATTGTCAACTCGGGCGTTTTCATTATCATATTAATAGGGCTGGGTGTGGTGGCGTTTCGGGTATACCGGCAGTTTTACCCATCGGTGCTGCGGACCTCCCGGAACCTGGAGGAAGGTTCAGGTATCCTACTTAGCCTGGTGTCCCAGCCGATGAACCTCATCGGGTCTGCGCTGGAGGTGATAAATCGCGTTTGGGGACTGGTTGAGAATTTCAAAAATCGAGAGCGGAGGAATGACGATGACGAGGAGCAATAAATTAATTACAGGCCTGGTGGCGGGCGCTCTGGTTGGAGCGGCGGCGGGGATTTTGTTTGCGCCAAAACCCGGCAGGGAATCGCGAGGGATAGTTGGGGCCAAGGCCGGAGAGATCCGCAACAAGACGGGCGAGGTTATTGGGACGGTAAAAGAGAAGATCAGGAGGGGTCGGAGCGCCGAGAGCGTGGAAGAACCTTCGGAAAACGGGGTGCAGACTTACACCTAGGTCCACCTGGGGGCTGCTAAAGTCCTAGATGCTGTGTGAGAAGATCAAAGACCAGAGTAATTAGGACCGGCGTAATCGCGCTTCGATAGGTTCAGTGCGAACGGCGAACGCAGAAACGTTTCCCCGTTCGTACTGAGCATGGCGAACTATAAACGATCGCTTTTCACACAAGCGCTTTTGGCAATCCATAGGTAGCTGAAAATAGCCTGGCAAATATCCTATACCGACCTCGCGCAGAGGTGTAACACTGAAAAAGAAGCCGGCCCGCGGGCCGGCTTCTTTTTATTCTGATGGGGTCCACCGGGGGTAGGACCCCAAGATTTTCAGCATGCTGACTTTTTGTGCGACCGCGTCCAGCGCGGCTTTGACCAGCGGGTCCTGGCGGTGACCCTCGCAGTCGATCAAGAATATGTACCGGCCCAGCGATTCTTTGGTCGGTCGGGACTCGATTTTAGCCAGATTTATGTTCCTGCTGGCGAACTCCCCCAAGGCCTCATACAATACCCCTGGTGAATCCTGGTCGAAGGAAAAGCAGATGGAGGTTTTGTCTCCTCCCGTGGGAGGGTGGTCCTCGCCGGCCAGAACCACGAACCGGGTAACGTTGTTTGGATTGTCCTGGATGTTCTGCCCGATGATTTCCACGTCCTGCAGCTCGGCGGCCCGCCGGGGCGCTATGGCCGCCGCCGGAAGCTCGCTGTTCCGCATGTCGGTCACTGCGGACACCGTGCTCAGAGAGGCGCCCTGCTGGGCCTGAGGAAAGCGCTTCTCCAAAAAATCGCGGCATTGGGCCAGGGCTTGAGGATGGGAATAGATGACCTGGATGTCTGGAAACTGGGTCCCCGGAAGGGCCAACAAAAAATGCTCAATGGGCAGGACTATCTCTTCCCTGATGGACAGTCCGGGCTGGCTGATGAGCAGGTCCAGGGTGAAGGTAACCGAGCCTTCCAGGCTGTTTTCTATGGGCACCACTCCCTGTTCGGTCAGTCCGGAGGATACCGCCTGGCCGATGGCCGCAATGCTGGGAAAGGGCACCAGTTCGGCCTGGGAATCGTATTGAAGAGTGGCCTCTTCGGTGTAGGTTCCCGCCGGGCCCAGAAAGCCGATTCGCTTGACCATCCCTAAACCCCAGTCAAGGCATCGTACAGGCTCTGTTCCTCGTCGGCGACGGTTACCGCCACCACCTCATCCAGGCCTTCCAATACTAGATTTGAGGCCGCCAGCTCCGCCTGATTGCGCTTGACCACCAGCGATACAAAGCTGTGAGGCGGCAACTGAATTTCACCAAGCCTCTTCCCCACCACGGCGGCATCCTCCGGTATGGATACACTAACCAATTCAGTGTCCGGCACCTTGAGGTCCAATAGGTGGATCATGGGGCGACCCGGTACTCCTCCCTCCAGGCCGGTTACCGCCAGGTGGGTCGTATTGACCACCACGTCCACCCCCAGGAAGTGGAAAACCGACTCGTTCTTCGTATCGGTTATCACGGCCATGGTCCTGGGCACCTGAAAAGTCTCCTTGGCCATCTGGCAGGCCACCAGATTGGTCTCGTCAACTCCAGTTACCGCGGCGAGGATGTCGGCACGACCGACCCCGGCCGATTTCAGGACCCGCTGGTCGGTACCGTCTCCGCAAAGCACAACGCTGCCCAGCTCATCGTAAAGAAGCTGGCATCTGGAGTGGCTCTTTTCGATCACCAGCACTTCATGCCCAGCGGCCAGCAGTGCCTTGGCCAGGTGGTAGCCAACGCCGCTGCAGCCTATGATGGTAACGTACATCCCGGTCTAGCCCTCAATTAGCTGCCGTGTTTCTGCGTAGAGACCGGAGGTGGATGTCCCGATAACCTTCAATCCGAGGCCGGTGTAAAGCTGCTGTAGTTGGGGGTTTTCCAGCCGGCAAATCACGGTTCCCACGTTGAAGATGTGTTTGGCTATCTGGGCAACCAGCGCATTTTGGTGGTCCCGGTCAGAAATGGCCAGAAAAACTTCGGCGGTCTCGATTTCGCCTTCCTGCAAGTAATCCTGCATCAAAGGCTCGGTAATCCAGACTCCCTGGACCTGGTATTCTCTGCGGAGGCGCTCCAGGGCATCAGCGTCGTCGGCCAGGACGGTTACCAAGTGACCCGCCTGCCTCAAGTAGGGAACCAGCAGGTCGGTCAGGGTACCGCACCCAAAGATCATCGCTTCCAAGTCGCTACCGGTAGTGGCGGCTCCCGCCAGAATAGGATTTGGCAAGGGGCGTGGTTCAAGAGGTAGGACGCCGTGGAGCCGAGCGGATTTGGCCCCAAACGGCGGCGGTAGGAAAGGCCGAGAATGATCATCTCCATGTTTCGATCCTCGGCTTCCAGGGCTATGGCCGGACCGGCGTGCCTGGCCTGCAGCAATTGCGCCTGCACCCGGCACTTCTCTTCCGCCGCTATGGCCTCTATTCGGGAGAGAACCTGTTCCCCCCGCGGATTATCCTGAACTAATTCGGTGTTCAGGGAAAATTCCAGGGGAATCTCCGAGATATAGACCGAGTGCAGTTCCGCCTTGTTCTGTCTTGCCAGATGGCAGGCCCACCGGAAGGCATCCTCACTGGCCCGAACGCCGTTGACCGGCACCAGAATCCGCTTATCGGTTGGTCGCATGAATGACGCCCGCTCCTCCTAATCTCTGCCCGTCATCAAAGCGGGCGCTGCCAAGGGCTTTTGAAGGGGGAACTTTTGAAGGGGCATTATAATTAGAATTCTGCTGCAAAACAACCGGTGCGGAGACCGAGATTGGCCCTGACCGCGTCTTTTTTATTTACAGTTGCCGGGGCACCTAATCGGCGGCCAGAGGCGGGAGTTCCTGGGCGAATCCGTAGAGCTTACTGATCTGCTCGTTCTTACCTGCTACCAGAAGTATGTCTCCAGGAGCGATTTCCTCGAACTTTGACGGGTTGAGAATGTAACTGCGTCCCCGGCGAATCGCCAGAACCGACACACCAAACTTGCCTTGGGAGCCCAACTCGGCGGCATCCAGCGTTCGTCCCAGCATCCCTTCGGGTGGCCGGACCTTGCTGATGCCCACATTGGGCGCCAGCTCCATATAATCCAGTATTCCGGCGTTGAAATCCACGTGGGCCACTCGTCGGGCGCTTTCCATCTCGGGATAGACCACCTTATCGGCGCCGATGCGCTCCAGGGTTTCTCCGTGAAGTTCGTTGGCGGCCCTGGAGATAATAAAGGGGATAGCCAAGCTCTTGAGTAGCACGGTTACCAGTATGCTTGCCTGAATATTATCACTGCCTAAGGCGACTATCCCCACGTCGAAATCGGCGACGCCCATCTCTCTGAGCACCGATTCGCTGGTGGCGTCGGCTCTAACGGCGTAGGTTACCTGCCCCAGCATTTCCTGGATTTTCGCCTCGTCGGTGTCCAGGGCAAGGATGTCATGCCCCGCCTGATAAAGTTCCCGGGCCACGGTGGCGCCGAAGCGCCCCAAACCTATTACGCAAACTTGCTTTTTCATGGACTGCTCCCGGATTACTCCCGCTAACCAATTGTAATCCTTTCCTCCACGAAGCGATATACCGTTCTTTCCCGGGGAGCCAAGGCCAAAGCTAGGGTCAACGGTCCCAATCTGCCGATAAACATGGCGGCCATCAAAAGGATTTTTCCGGCCAAACTAAAGTCCGGCACGATGCCGACAGAGGTGCCGTTGGTGCTGAACGCGGAGACGGTTTCAAAGAGCAAATCCAAGAAAGGTATGTTTGGCTCGGTCAGCGTCAGAATGGGCATTACCACCACGATAAACACTACTCCCAGAACAGCTACCGTTAGTGCGCGGGAAATCTGGTCGCTGGCGATTTCCCGGCCGAAAGCTTCCGGTCGCGGGCGTCCCCTAACTGAGGAGATAACCGCAGCTATTATGATGGCGAAGGTGTTGACCTTGATGCCTCCGGCCACCGAACCGGCGCCGCCGCCTATAAACATCAGCGCCGGGTAGGTTAGCTTGGTGAAGTCCTTCGCCATTTGGAAATCCATGGTAGCAAAACCCGCGGTACGGCCGCTCACCGAGTGGAAGACGGCGGAAACCATCTTGTCCCCAAGGCTGAGGTCTCCGATGGTGTTGGAAAATTCCGCCAGGAAAAACACGCCGGCTCCCAGAATCCACAAGAAAACGCTGGTTACCAGGACCAGCTTGGTGTTCAGGCTGAGGCGAGCGAAACGGCCATGGTGGTAAAGGTCAACCAGCACGGTCCAGCCAATGCTCCCTAGAATTATCAATGCCATCATGAAACCCAACAGGAGTCGCTCGGTGGCAATACGTTCCAGGCCGCTACCCGACGGCGACTCCGGCAAAATCGAGAAACCGGCGTTGTTGAAGGATGAAACCGACAGAAACAGGGAATGCCACACCGACTGGTTGAGGCTCATTCCGTCCATTCCGTGGATGCGCCATAGGATTGCCGCGGCTCCAATCAAGTAGACGAAAACCACTGCCAGGGTAATGTTACGGGCTATATGGCGCAGTCCCCCCATCCGCTCCACGCCAATGGCGTTACGCATTACCAGGCTATCGGATATGGTGGAGGACTGACCGATCAAGACCAGGACGAAGGTGGCTACCGCCATGAAGCTTAGCCCGCCCACCAGCATCAAGAAGAAAATGACGGCCTGTCCAAAAGTGCTCCAGTAGGTCGATGTGTTCACCACGGTCTGTCCCGTGACGGTGGCGGCGGAGGTAGCCGTAAAAAAGGACAGCTCCAGAGGGGTGAACTTGCCCTCATTGCTGGATATGGGCAGGGCGAGGAGCAGGCCCCCGACCAGAATGAGCGCCACAAACGCGAAGAAAAGGATGGAGGAGGTACTTAGGATGCGCTGGGGCCGACGCTCGGCGACCGCTTCGCCCACCAAGGGACGCAGTTCCGCCTGCCTGGGCTGGCGAATCACGGTATCAACGGGGCGGCGAGGCGGCCTTGGCTCCACGGAGGTTACCTAAACCAACGCCAAGATGAACCCCGCAGGGGTTGGGTTAGCGGTGCATGTGGATCCCACTTTGGCTTCGCTATCGGGCCGTCGCCGGTGGCTGCTTCTCAGTAACGGTCCCGCGGCCCCGAGGGACCAGGGGATGAAACCCGCGATTTGGTCCCACCGACCCGGGTCGACGGGTGCCATCCCGGCCGGTGGCTGCTGCTTATTCAGGGTCAAATATTCCTTCCCCGTTGGTTTAGGGGGATTCTAGTAATTAGCGCCTGTGGTGTCAATTAAATAAGGGGTGGTCCGGCGTTAAAATCTTGGGCCGAATCGCTGCGGCCACGGGCTGCTTGGTCCTTCCTCTTGATCGAATCGGCAATACGATTCTCACAGTGGCATAATCGGGTTCTGTGCTAATATATGGCAAAGGTGCAGCGATTTCGAGGTGACCTAATATGCGAACCGCGCCCCGGCGGGTGGAACTGCGTTACGACCCGGTGGCCATAGACCGTAAGTGGCAGGATCGGTGGGCCCGAGATGGACTACACCGAGTGCAGGATGATGATCCGCGCCCCAAGTGGTACGAGATGACCATGTATCCCTACCCCTCCGGCGACCTGCATATCGGCCACTGGTATGCGATGGCGCCCGCCGACTGCCACGCCCGTTTCCGCCGTATGCAGGGGTACAACGTTCTCCATCCCATCGGTTTCGACGCCTTCGGGCTGCCCGCCGAAAACGCCGCCATCAGTCGGGGCATTCATCCCTACTCCTGGACCATGAGCAACATCGAGAATATGCGGAAACAGCTGGCTTCCCTCGGGGCCATCTATGACTGGGACCGGGAGGTCATCTGCTGCCTGCCGGAATATTACCGGTGGAACCAATGGTTCTTTCTCCAACTCTACCAGCACGGTTTGGCCTATAGAGCCACCGCGCCGGTGGTCTGGTGCCCCTCTTGTCAAACCGTGCTGGCGAACGAGCAGGTAATCGGCGGCGCATGCGAGCGCTGCGACACGCCGGTAATTCGCCGCGACCTGGAGCAATGGTTTCTCCGTATAACCAATTATGCCGACCAACTTCTGGACTTTGACGGCCTGGTGGATTGGCCGGAGAAAATCCTGACCATGCAGCGGAACTGGATTGGCCGCAGTGAAGGCGTCGAAATCGGCTTCGACATTTCTCATGCCAACCTGCCCCAAAAGGAAATCCGTACCTTCACCACCCGCATCGACACCGTATTCGGCGTCACTTTCCTGGTGTTGGCGCCGGAGCATCCCCTGGTACCCTCGTTGACCACTGAACAGCATCGGGCCGAAGTGGAGGCTTACGTGGCGCGCGCCCGGCAGACTTCCGAGATCCAGCGGCTATCCACCGAAGGGGAGAAAACCGGCGTTTTCCTCGGCGGGTACGCGGTGAATCCCCTCAATAACGAGCGGGTGCCCATCCTGATTGCGGACTATGTGCTAACCACCTACGGCACCGGCGCCGTCATGGGTGTACCGGCGCATGACTCGCGGGACTTCGCCTTCGCAAAAAAATACGGGCTGCCGGTACGCACGGTTATCGCCCCCCTATCCTGGGATGGCAGCGAGCCGTCCCAAGCCTACCTGGACGATGGGTTTATGACCAACTCGGGTGCCTACGAGGGCATGACCAACCAGGAAGGGATGAAGGCGATAGCCGAGGACATTGAAAGGAGTGGATGGGGCAAAAAAACGGTGTCCTACCGCATGCGCGACTGGCTCATTTCCCGGCAGCGCTATTGGGGGACACCGATTCCGATGATCTTTTGTGAACGGTGCGGAACAGTGCCGGTGCCGGAATCGGAACTACCGGTGCTGCTGCCTCCTGACGCCGAATTCAAGCCCACTGGAGAGTCGCCCCTGGCTTCCCACCCGGATTTCTCTCAAACCAAGTGTCCCAATTGCGGAGGAGCCGCTCGCCGAGAGACCGATACCATGGACACCTTCTTCGACTCGTCCTGGTACATGCTCCGTTATACCAGTCCCCAGTATTCGCAGGGTGCGTTCGACCCCAAGTTGCTGGAGAAGTGGATGCCGGTGGATCAGTACACCGGAGGAGCCGAGCACGCGGTGATGCACCTGCTCTACTCGCGATTTTTCATCAAGGCCTTACGGGACATGGGCCTGGTGGAGTTCGACGAGCCTTTTCGGCGCCTGTTCAACCAGGGGGTAATTCTCGGGGAAGACCACGAAAAAATGAGCAAAAGCCGGGGCAATGTGGTCAATCCGGATGACGTAGTCGGCCAGTTGGGCGCCGATGCGGTCCGCTGCTTCCTCATGTTCATCGGTCCCTGGGACCAGGGGGGCCCCTGGAGCGATGTGGGCATCAACGGCGTGGCCCGCTGGCTGAACCGGGTCTGGACCATTGTCGAACGGGACCCGTCCAATCTGGATTCAAAACCGGGGGGCGGTGATAATGCCCGGGAAACCCTGAGGTTGCTCCACCAAACTATCCGAAAGTGTCACTCCGACCTGGACCGCTTCAAGTTCAACACCACCATCGCCAGCTTGATGGAGTTCTCCAATCACTTGAGTAAGGTCTGGGCCGAGGGAAGCGTCGACGCCGCCACTTGGCGGGAGTGCATCGAGAAGATGTTGCTGATTCTGGCGCCCATCGCTCCGCACATCTCCGAAGAGATGTGGGAGTTGACCGGACACCAGTATAGTATTCACCAGCAGCGATTTCCGGAATGGGATGAGGAGCTGGCGGCCGAGGAAACAATTACCCTGGTATTGCAGGTAAATGGCAAGGTGCGGGACCGGATTCAGGTGTCGGTGGATATTGACGAGGCAGAGGCTCAAGAGCTGGCGCTAGCCAGTCCCAAAGTCCGGGTCTTTACCCAGGACAAGACGGTCAATAAGGCCATCTACGTACCGGGACGCCTGGTCAACGTCGTCGTAAGTTGAGGTTGCATCGCTAAACTGGGTAAAGCCGATTGGCTTCTCTGGGACGAGGACGAACTCAATCGCTCCCCCTCTCTCCCTTTGAAGCGGGTGTTCGAAATTCTCTCGGCATCTATACGCCGGGCATGGACGTTTAGGAACGAAAGGGCAGGTCACATGGATCGCGGCCCTGGCAACCGCTGCTTTGATTCTGGCTGCGCTGTGGGATCAGCTAACGTTGCTTCAGGTGGTAGGCGGTTCTCATTCAGGAAAGACCAAGTTGCTGGAAGCTCTTGGGAGGTTGGCTCCCAACTTCCTAGGAACCACGGACTCAAGCGAAGCGGGACTAAGGGGGTCTCTGGCTGATTCAAACCTCTGGGTCAGGTTTGATGAGGCCGAGCATGA
>JADFQT010000231.1 GCA_022561675.1 Chloroflexota bacterium | reverse complement strand
TCCCCTGGATAGGCATCGGCACTCTCGCCAGCCAGGAACTGCTGGTAATAACGCCTCGTCCTGGCGACGTATTCATCCTCAACGGGTGCGGGGCCACCTGTGCTGGGCTCGATGTGGGCCTGCTCACCGTAGAGGTTCCAGCTGTAGAGGACGATCAGCTGGACCTTTGTCCGGTTCTGAGTGAGCTCTTGCCACTGGCGCTCATAGGCGCCGTCCTGCAAGCAGGGGTCCACTCTACGAGGTGGCCAGGTGATGTAGGCCGCACCCCCTTGCGCCAGGTAAGTCTCGTCGAAACGCGGATAGACGAAGACCACGCCGTCGTCGGACATGCCCTCGATGACACCCTGGGGCGGGGCAAAGAACCACTGCCACCCTTCTTCTATGGTGACCCGATCCTTCGGCCGGCCCGTCCATCTCTTGATCGTGTACCTGCCGTCATTGGGCAGTACCATGGGGTCGAAGGTTACCAGGAGCGGAGACCCCTGCCATTGGAAAACCTGGTCGGGGTACTGCTCATAGTAGCGCTCCCACACGTAGTCCAGGACGAGACGGCCCTGGAATTCGGTAAGGTGTTGAACCCCGCCCTGTGTCACCGTGAAGGGCTCTACAATCAGTGCCACCTTCATCTTGCTGCGGGAGTCTCGTATCTGCCTTAACATCTCCGTTAAAGCCAAATTGATGTGCTGGTCGGCATGCCCTTCAACGACACCGTCCAAATTCCCGTCTCCCCATCCCCACCAGGAGTAGAAGATAACGCTTATGCCGGCCTTCTGCATCTGGTCCAGTTGCCAGGCAACGACCTTAGGGTCGCTGGAGCAATAGAAACCGAGGACCGGGGTATAGACCACGCCTCCGGTTTCGGGACTGTCGTTCCAATGCGTAGAACCCAGTCCACCTACACACTCTCCACTAATCGCATCGTGCCCGTACCAGCCGGCGAACACCGCTGCCAAAGGTACTTGGTCCTCCGAACTTCTGCTACACCCCACCACCATAATTATGGCAACTGCGAGAACCACAATCATGGCGACCAGGCCAAGCTCACCGTATTTCCGGGCATCGCTTACCAATCTACGTCTGCACTCCAACCAGCCCATAACCTGTCGCAGCGAAAAGGCATCAGCCTTGATGTTCACTTTGTCCACTGCTGTCACCAACCAGCGCCAGCAGAGCTTCCCGACTCGCCATGTACAGGTCCAGCTCGGGGTCTACCTCAATGGTATTCCACAACGCCGCTCAGCCATGCCAGCGTTATTCCGACGGCTTTGAGCCAATTCACCTCATCAAGTCTTTACATTTATCGGTGAGCCTTGATTGGGGAGAACCGGACGGGCCCCTGACATAATATATAATTTCCTTAAGGTGGATGGTTTAAAGGTTTTGATAGTGGCCGATGATCCGCTGGCCCGCGCCGGTCTGGCCGCCGTGTTGACCCACGGGGCCGCCGTCACAGTGGTTGGTCAGATAGAGGGGAATTCAGCCACCCCATCTGCGGTAGATGTCTTTCGTCCCACGGTGGTGGTCTGGGACCTGGGTTGGGATCCGGTTCGGGGTATTGATGAGGGTCCGGCCGCGGGACTGGAGCAGTTGTCGGCCCTTTCCGATGGCGCAATTCCAATAGTAGCGCTGGTTTCCGACCAACGCCAAGCTGTCGGCGCCTGGCTCGCCGGGTCCAGGGGGCTCCTGCTGCGAGCCTCCCCCGGAGCCAACCTGAGGGCGGCGGTCAGGGCGGTTTCCCAAGGCTTGATGGTTTTGGACCCCGAATTGAGCCCGGCCCTTCTGCCCACTGCGGAAAGGTCTGGTGTAAGGCCTGACGGTCCGGAGGGTATTGAACCAATCCCCAGGGAGCTAACCCCCCGGGAAACCCAGGTGTTACAGCTCTTGGCCGAGGGACTGCCCAACAAGGTCATCGCCGCTCAGCTGGATATCAGCGAGCATACGGTCAAGTTCCACATCAACTCCATCATGGGCAAGTTGGGGGCCCAAAGCCGCACCGATGCCGTGATGCGAGCCACCCGAAGCGGGTTGATCCTCCTCTAACCTGGCCATTTTTCCAGGTTGGCTCCTAGTCAAATGGGTAATGTGTTCCCTTAGTGACGATGTTAGGTTGTTAATACAGCCTTTTTATCAGGAGGCTGAAGAGCGATAAAGGAGAACAATCCATGTCAGAAGTATTATCCAACCTATCTAATGCCCTGGCCGCCACCGTGGAGCAGGCCAGCTCGGTGGTGGTGAGAGTCGACGGACGAAGCCGATTGCCTGCCAGTGGCGTGGTCTGGGACGCCGACGGCGTTATCGTCACTACCAATCATGGACTGGAGCAGGACACCGATATTAGCGTTTGCCTTGCCGATGGCGGGGCGATTCCCGCGGTTTTGGCGGGCCGCGATCCCGGCACCGATCTAGCGGTTTTGAAGGTGGAGGCCGACGGCTTGACACCGCCCACCTGGGGCCAGCCCGACGAGCTAAAGGTGGGGCACCTGGTCCTGGCCCTGGGAAGACCCGGTTCGAGCATCCAATCGACCCTGGGCATCATCAGCGCCCTCGGCCAGGGGTGGCGGACCCCCACCGGGGGCACTCTGGACTATTACCTGCAGACCGATCTGACTATGTACCCTGGGTTCTCGGGGGGACCGCTGGTGGATGTCTCCGGGCGGGTGCTGGGAGTAAATACCTCCGCCTTCCTCCGTGGTGCCGGTTTGACCATCACCACTCCCACGTTGCGGAAGGTGGTGGAGATGCTGCTGACCCACGGCAAGGTCCAGCGAGGGTATCTGGGCGTTGGCGCTCAACCCACCCGACTGCCCGAGGCTCTGGTCGTCGAGCTCGGCCAGGAGACCGGCCTGCTGCTAACCTTGGTGGAGCCAGAAGGTCCGGCCGCAGCGAGCGGACTCTTCCTGGGGGACACTCTGGTATCCCTGGCTAAGCAGCCGGTGCGCCACCTGGATGACCTGCTTGCCATCCTGACGGGAGAGCGGGTCGGAACCGCCCTGCCGGCGCGCATTTTGCGAGGAGGGCAGCTGCAGGAGCTCTCAGTTACCATCGGACTGCACCCCTAGGAGTAATGGTCATGACAACGCTTTTGCAGCAAGTTAGCGACGAGTTGGGCGACCTGGTGGCCGGGGTAAGGCGCAGCCTGGTCCAGGTACAAAGCGATGACCGGGGCGGCGGCGCGGGTTCCATCTGGCATCCCGACGGGCTCATCGTCACCAATGCCCACGTGGTCAGAACCCGGACGCCGCAGGTCGTTCTCCCGGATGGAACCAGGCTGGCCGCCCGGGTGCTGGCCCACGACCGCCACCTGGATGTGGCCGCCCTTTCGGTGGCGAAAACTGGGCTTCCCAGCATTGAACTGGGGGACTCCCGGGCACTCCAACCAGGACAGTGGGTAACGGCGCTGGGCCATCCCTGGGGCATCCACGGTGCGGCCACCGGTGGCGTGGTCATCGGCGTCGGCTCGGACTTGCCAGAGATGTTGCCGGAGATGCCTGGGGATGACCGGGAGCTCATAGTAGTGGGACTGCAGCTCAGACCAGGCTATTCCGGAGGTCCGCTGGTGGATGATCGGGGCAGGCTGGTGGGCCTCAACACCATGATGGTAGGACCAGAGGTAGGAGTGGCAGTCCCGGTGCAGGTGGTTAAGGAGTTTTTGCGTGAGCGATTGGGATCCGCGGGGTGGATGCCCGGAACCGGCTTTTTCGCTGGGCCGGATTAGGTCCTTGCGGTTGCTCTCGGTGCGATAGGAATCGGTTTTCCTCTCTAATTATAGGTACTGACCATCGAATCAAGAGCTAAACCCGGTCGGAGGACCCCAGTTTGGGGAGCGCAGTAGTACATTGGGATTTTCGGTAGCTTAGAACGGCAAATCCTCTTCCTGGTAATGCCCAGCAAAAGCTAGTTGTTCATCTAATACCAATTCCGTTTATAAGCGGCAGCATTAAGTGTTGGGAAGTTGAGCCAATGCCTGGCGGAGCCAATCCCAACCGACCAGCCGCCTCAAGCGGGTTTTGTCAGCCCTCAGCTGCCGTAGC
>JADFQT010000230.1 GCA_022561675.1 Chloroflexota bacterium | reverse complement strand
TGCTTTTGTCGATAGCCCCCTCCAGTGGGTGTTCAACAAGAGCAGTATTTATGCCCGGCCCCGCTTGGGGCTAAAAAAATCAGGGTTAGCCTCCAGTCAGGGGTCCATTGCCGGTCAATACATCTGCATTTCTCTTAGCGCCGCCTGGGAATACATTGACCAGCCCCGGGAAGCTTTGGCCGAGCGGTTCATCAATGAGATGGCCCGGGTCTTCCCCGAGGCAAAAAAATCCCGGGTCCAGCGGGTCATAGTGGTCAAACAACGTCAGGCCACCTTTCGCTGTTTACCAGGCGCCAATGACCTTCGCCCCGCCAGCCCCACTCCCTATAGCAATCTGTTTCTGGCCGGTGAATGGACCAACACCGGTTGGCCCTCCACTATGGAAAGCGCCGCCCGCAGCGGGTACAATGCGGCGCAAGCAGTAGTCTCCCGTTTTCCAAGAATCCAAGAAGCCCGGAAGCAATGAAGTTTAGCCTTCGTCCACTTCGCAGGGGAGGCCTGATCCTGACGTGAGACCGCAGCTATTCGAATGTTTCTTGATCTCCTGGCCTTCGGAAATGACTGAGATATTATCCCAAAACTCTTGTATTCCAGGTGGACCGCCCTTCGACCAGCTCAGGACGAACGGGCGGTGTTCTTTATCCGTTCATGGTGAGCCGGTCGAACCACGTTTTGAGATAGTTACTGCCAGGCCAGCCTCGGCCAGCGGCCCATGGTTCAACCCTCTAAGGTAGTAGCAATTACTGGAGCCTCCGGCTATGTGGGGTCCCGCCTGCTCCGCCAACTGGAGGAAGAGGACCTGGAGAAGCTGGTGGGAATTGATACCAGGCCTCCTCCTCTGCCCATCCACAACATAGCCGTGTACCGGCGGGACGTAGAGGGGTCGATTGAGGACATCCTGCGGCGTCACCGGGTTACGACGCTGGTCCATCTCGCGTTCAGTAAACAGTTGGGCCGCTACCGGCGGGAGATCCGGGAGTTGCGGGAGCAAAATCGGAAACTCTTGGACCGGGTGCTGGAATCCAGCCTGCGGGCGGGTGTTAGCCAGATCATATACCTTAGCTCCCACACCGTTTATGGCGCGCGTTGGGACAATCCGGTGCCCTTGACGGAGCGGGCTCCCTTGCTGGTGTCTCCGGAGTTTCCTTACGGCTACGATAACTTTCTCGCCGACCAGACCCTGGACACCTTTGCTGAGGAGAATCAGCAGGTCAAAGTGGCCGTCCTGCGCTGCAGCCAGGTCCTGGGGCCTGGAGCCAACAGCGACCTTTTCAATCTCTTCCTGCAGTCCCGTCCTATGGGCATTCGGGGATTTGACCCACCCTTTCAGTTTTTCCATGAGGATGACCTGGCCAGAGTGTTGACCATCTTCATAAAGCAGGAATTGTCCGGAGTTTTCAACGTGGCCGGCAATGGTGTGGCATTTCTGCGGGAGGTGGCGGAGATGATTTCCGGGCGCATTATCAGGCTGCCAAAGTTCCTGGCCTATCCCCTGGTCAACCTCTCCTGGGCTTTAGGACTTCAGCGTTCTAAAACCACCGCAGACCTGGACGTTTTACGTTACCCAACCTTGCTCAGCACCGGGAAGCTGGAGCAAGCCACCGGTTACCGCCCCCGCTACAACTCGTTGGAGACGGTTACCGCCTTCGTCAACTCAGTCCTGCCCTAGATTTTTGGGGGTGACCCGTGGGACCGGCCTGGTAGCTATCCGAAACGTGGATCGACAGGCTCACCGCGAACGGATAGAGATCATCGGCCGTTCGTCCTGGGGTGAGCGCACGCCACCGACAAACAAATTAGCATCAGGGATTTTCGTACTTTCGGTCGATTCATGGATTATTCTAATGGAGGCAGCAGCCTAGTTCCAGTAATCACAATCACCCAAGCCCGTTCTCTCTGCGATACACAGGCGATGATTTTTGTGTAGCTGCTCGATTTTAGTCTTCGCGCGGTCACTACTGTACCTCGTTTGGACGGGGAGTTCGACTCTCCCCCGTCTCCACCAAGAACACGGAGAGTCATCCTCCGGGCTAGGAAACTGGTCCGGGGGATTTTCTTTGTAGAGGATTACGCCGCTGCCTTCCCTGGTTGTGGCTATCTGGAACAGGGCACGGAAAGCGGGCTTTGGCTTCAGAGCCACGATGGCTCGCTCTTCCACGGTGTCAACGTACACCGCTTCCAACATGGCCGTGAGCAACTGCCGCCGTTCTGACAGGTCAGCTTCTTCCCATAAAGCTGGCAGTTGTTCCAGAAGTTTTCCTGCCTCTTTGGCCGCATCAACATCTGGTATTACCAGCGAAGCCAGCTGATTTTCCAGGTTCCGCTTTCGCTCGCCGTACTGGTCTCTGGGCAGGTCGCCTTCCAGGTAGACTTCCCGGAGCCGCCTTATCCGTTCTTCCACTCGCTTCCGTTCCCGCTCCACCCGTTTCACTTCGTCGGCAAGCTGAATCTGGGCCAAGACCAGGTCCATGTATGATTTGGGGAGGAGGATGGACTCGATGATCCTGCCCATCTGGCCATCGGGGACGTGGCAGGGAAGGGACCTACTCCGGTCCACACAGTAGCCTGCTCCTCGGGACCCTCGATGCTCCCGGTAGTACCGGTTGCCATTGTTATAGGTCTGAGCCCACATGGGAAGTCCACAATGGCCGCAGCGAATCAACCCTTTTAACAAATACTCCCGCTCCGGTCGTGGGTTCAGCGTCCTGCTGCGTCCTGAGTTTTTCGTTAGACAGGTTTGGACGGTGTCGAAAAGGCTAGTTGATATTAGAGGCTCGTGGATTCCAGGTAGTAACTCACCCCTGTGTTTGACCTGTCCGGTATAGAAGTGGTTATGCAATATGCCCCGGACCGAAGCCAGGGTGAACAACCTGGGACCGGCCGACAGGTTCCCTGCCCCATCCGGGAGGTTCTTTGTGTTCTTGGTGAGGAATCCCTCGCCGTTTAGCCAGCTCGCCAGGATTGGGCAGGTGGAATGTCCGGCGGCATACCGCTGGTATAACTCCTGGACTGCTGGTCCTTCTTCGGCATGAATGTGAACGCCTCCGGGATGCTCTGGATTGCAGATACGCCGCCGCTCGCCGCCCACTCTGGTCCAACAGGACTCGTATCCAAAGGGGATGGTTCCCAGGTGTAGACCTTTGTCTATCCTTCCAGTAATGCCCTTTTCAACATGAACGGAGAGCATATCCGAGTACAACTCACTGTTATTGCCCACGGAACGCCCCATCCATTTCCCCATGGGCGTCGACCAGTCTATTGGCTCCGTTATGGACACCAGGGTCACATTGTTGCGGGCGAGAATGGCCTGAGACTCTAACAGCACCATCTGGTTCCGGGACCACCGGTCCAATGTGTGAACCACCACCACATCAAACTCGCCTCTGGCGGCATCTTCCAGAAGTCGCTTAAACACTGGCCTTTTCCGAATGGTGTCCACGTGGGCCGACTTACCTTCCTCCCGGTAGACCTTACCTGTGGTGCAGTCTTGTTGGGCTTCGCAGTATTTATAAAACGCACGTTCTTGAGCAGTCATGGAATGCCCTTCCAGCTGCGATTCCGAGGACACCCGTATGTATCCCACAGCGATCAAAACGTGCTATGCAACGTCCTTATTCTTGGCGAGCCTACGAGCTGCGACCGCCATTGTCACCTCGGCCAGGGCGTTGATGAAGTTGTTAATATCGATTTCATCCAATTCATCAACGAGATTTTCATCTGGCTCGGGTTCTTCCGTGGCGGCACAGTGTATACGCCTGGGTATACTTGTCAACGCCGTGCGCCTGTTGCGTTTTTGATCCGGTGCGGACATTAGTCGGTTTCCTCAGAGGCCAGAGCATCCAACATCCGCTTAAGAGTGGCATAGCCAATGCCCAGCTCGATTGCGGCCTGGCGGCGTGAGATAGCACCGCCGTTGAGGCGCTCCAAAATATCTCCAAAACGTTTATTGAAGCCTCTCCGGTCTGTAACCTTGGGACGGCCGATTTGACGGCCCTGACGGCGAGCCCGGTCCATGCCGGCCTTGACCCTTTCTCGAATCA
>JADFQT010000229.1 GCA_022561675.1 Chloroflexota bacterium | reverse complement strand
ATGTCGGTGAGCTGGCTGCTAGGATAGGCGTAAGATCTTGCTGGTGCAGAGGGCACGGGAACAGCTGCGTGCTGCTGTCTGAGAAAATCGGTGTGGCGGTTGTACTGGCCGTCGTGGTGACAGTTTATGCAGGAGCAGCAGTTTCCGGGGCCACGGTACTGCTAGAGCGCTCCGGGCTGCGCCGGCCCGGGACCAGAACTGAGAAACGCCTGCGGGTCGCCCTCTTCACCGCAGCCGGACTGGGCACCGCTGCGCTGTGCTACGCGGCATGGGTCGAGCCCTATTGGCCGAGGGTAACTGTGGTCGAGTTGCACAGTGCAAAGATCCCGGAGGGCCATTCCGGCATTCGTATCGTGCATGTCTCCGATTTGCATGCGGACCCGGTGGTGCGCCTTGAAGGACGGCTGCCCGGACTGATCGCCGCTGAGGAACCAGACGCGATCGTGTTTACGGGCGACGCGATCAACTCCGCCGACGGACTAGAAGTATTCAAGGACTGTTTTCGGCAGCTGAGTGCCATCGCGCCGACCCTGGCCGTCCGAGGGAACTGGGACGTCTGGTACTGGAAGGAAGTGGACTTGTTCGGAGGGACCGGAGCGGTTGATCCTGGCCACCAAGCTGCTGGGAAGTGCCCTCCGGGACGATTACCAGCTGGTCTCGACCATGACAGGTGCCGACCTGGTGGGGTTAAAATACCAACCCCTTTATGATCCCTTCGATTTCCAGGTGGAATACGATCGAATGGGCCGGTTCGCCGAGGGACAGCTGCTGACGGGCCTGGTGCGGGCTTCTTCCGACTCCAATTCGGATGAAGAAAACGCGGCCAAAAATTCCTGGCAGGTCCACGCCGCCGAGTTCGTTTCCATGGAAGATGGCACCGGTATCGTCCACATCGCCCCTGCCTTTGGTGACGAAGACCTCAGCTTGGCAAGAGAAAAAGGGCTGGCCTTTGTGCAGCCGGTCGACCTGCAGGGCCGCATCACCGGAGCCTATCCCTTCTCCGGCAAGTTCGTGAAGGACGCCGATGCCGAGATAATGGAGGACCTCCAGCAGCGCGGTCTGCTGCATCGCCGGGAAATATACCGGCACACCTACCCCTTCTGCTGGCGCTGCGATACCCCGATTCTCTATTACGCCAAGCCCTCCTGGTACATCCGAACCACCGCGGTAAAAGACCGGCTGGTCGGTGGCAACCAGACCATCAATTGGTACCCGGAATACATTCGAGATGGGCGCTTCGGTGAGTGGCTGGACAATAACGTGGACTGGGCCATTTCCAGGGAGCGCTACTGGGGGACGCCCATCCCCATCTGGCGGTGCGAGCAGTGCGGGAATCAAGAATGTCTGGGAGGCGTGGCGGAGCTGGCTGAGAAGGCGCTGCCGGAATGCCGGAAGCAGGTAAAGGGCCTGGACCTCCACCGTCCCTACGTGGACGATATCCTCCTCCAATGTTCGACCGACGGCTGTGCCGGACCGATGCGCCGGATTCCAGAGGTGATGGACGCCTGGTTCGACTCCGGAGCTATGCCCTTCGCCCAGTGGCACTACCCCTTCGACAACCAGACCATGACGGAAGACGGGCGCTTTCCCGCCGACTACATCTGCGAGGCGGTGGACCAGACCCGGGGCTGGTTCTACAGCCTCCACGCCCTTTCGACCCTCCTGAATGACCAGCCTTCCTACAAGAATGTCATCTGCCTGGGACTGGTTCTGGACGGAAAGGGCCAGAAGATGAGCAAGCGGGTCGGCAACGTGGTGGAGCCCCTGGCGGTGCTGGACGCCCACGGCGCCGATGCCCTGCGCTGGTACTTGTTTACCGCCTCCCATCCCGGCGAGCCCCGCCGTTTCTCGGATAAGCTGGTCAACGAAACCCTGCGCCGGGTGATCCTGACCCTCTGGAACGTCTACTCCTTCTTCACCAACTATGCCACCATCGACGAGTTTCATCCCGACCAGGTTCCTCAGGACTGGAAGCCGGAGAATGAGCTGGACCGCTGGATACTTTCCGAGTTGAACGTGCTGGTTTCCCAGGTGGATGATTACCTGGAGGGCTATAACCCCACCGACGCGGGACGGCGTATCCAGGAGTTCATCGACGGGCTCTCCAACTGGTACGTGCGGCGCAGCCGCCGCCGGTTCTGGAAAAGCGAGAACGACAGCGACAAACTTTCGGCCTATGCCACGCTCTACGACTGTCTGGTCACCGTGACCAAGCTGATGGCGCCCCTGGCTCCCTTCCTGGCCGAGGAGATGTACCAGAATCTGGTTCGCAGTGTCCTTGTTGGCAGTGACCAGGAAGACGGCCCGGACAGTGTGCATCTGGCATCCTTCCCGAAGGCCAACGAGTCGCTGGTGGATCAGCCCTTGATGGACGCCACCCGTCTGGCCATGCGCATTTCCAGTATGGGTCGGTCGGCCCGTTCCAGGGCCGGGCTGAAGGTCCGGCAGCCTCTCCATAAAGTCATAGTTATAGCCAAAGAGTCCAGATATAGAGAATACTTGAATCAAGTGAAGGACCAGATCTTAGAAGAGCTTAATATCAAAGAAGTTATTATTTTAGAGGGGGAACCAGCAGAGCTTTTAGATGCCATAAGCATTCAAGAGGGGGATACCGGGTTTTATGACTCGGTAACTAGTTCTCTAGATGTTTGTGCCATGGTGGAATCAGGGCTAAGGGTTTACGTTTACAAGGAACTCACCCCAGACTTGGTAGCAGAGGGACTGGCCCGGGAGCTGGCCCACCGAATCCAGGGGCTGCGGCGGGACGCCAAGTTTGAGTTAACCGACCGCATCGTCACCTACTACCAGGGTCCGGAACAGGTATCCCAGGTGATGCAGAGCCACGCCGTCTACATCAGCCAGGAGACTCTCAGCGACCGTCTGGTGTCCGGCGTGCCGGAAGACGGGGAGCGGCCTCAGGCCCAAAAGGTGGAGGGCATGGAGGTAACGCTGGAAGTGCGGCGGGTTTAGGCTGACTCGCCGTGCCCGAGCTTCCTGAAGTCGAGAACACGCGCCGCTATTTGGAAGAAATCGGGCTGCCGGGCCGCACCTTCTCCAGTGTCAGCATTGGCTGGGCCAGGAGTGTGAGGGAACCGGCGCTGGAGGATTTTGTGCTGGGCATTCCCAATCGCCGGGTTCTGGAGATTCGGCGGCGGGGAAAATACCTGGTCCTCCCTCTCACTGAAAACGATTTCGAACCGGCGGCCGACCTTATCCTACACCTGGGCATGACCGGTGGACTGCGGGTGCATCCCCGGTCCCAGCCAGCTCCCCCAATGGTGCGCCATACCTTCTCCCTGGAGGACGGTCGGGAGCTGCGGTTTATCGATCCGCGTAAGTTCGGGCATCTGTGGCTGGTCCCCGACTGGGAAGATGCGTTGCCCACCTTTGGACCGGAGCCCCTGGATGACAGCTTCACTTCCCAAGCGTTGGCCAAGATACTAAACGCCCGGCACGCACCGATCAAAGCCCTGCTATTGGAGCAGTCGGTGGTGGCCGGACTGGGCAACTTGTATGCCGACGAAGCCCTGTTCCTCGCCGGGATCCACCCCATCCGGCCGGCGGATAGCCTTTCCGGAGACGAAGTATCCAAACTGAGAGACGGCATAGTGGCAGCGCTAACCACCGCGCTCCACCATTATGACCAGAGCCGTGTTGAGGGGTGGCCAGACCCGCCCTTCGGCCTATCTACCTGGACCATTCCCCGCAGAGCCGATGAACCCTGTCCCCGCTGCGGCGCGTCGATGGTCGGGATTCGAGTGCGGGCCCGTAGCACCTTCTTCTGTCCCGATTGCCAGCCGCGGGAGTGAATGTTCCCGTCCGGGTTGCCTTGGCCTGAAGCGGAGTTTTGTTGACGGCTGACCGGTGGCTGCTTACACTATTCGGGAGATTAAGTCCTGGGAGATTACTGGGCCTTGATTCGAAAGCTAGACCCGTGCGGCAGCGTCGCCGTTTGGGGAATCCACCTATATCCCCCTTTTTAAAAGAAGGACTGGGGGGAATTGGAACTCCCAAGTTTAGTAATCTCGTCAAGAATAAATAGAATCGGACATAAAAATCAGGGAGT
>JADFQT010000228.1 GCA_022561675.1 Chloroflexota bacterium | reverse complement strand
AACCAGGGAAAAAAGCGGACCTGTTTATGGTTGACTTGTTGAGACCCCATTTGGTCCCTACCCTTCGGGTGGTTTCGGCCTTCGTCCACAACGGCCAGCCCTCGGACATCGAAGCTGTAATGGTGGATGGCCGATGGCTCATGCGGGATGGAAAGGTGGAAACCATAGATGAACTACAGGTTGTTCGGGAAGCCGAGAAGATAGGCCACCTGGTTTGGAGACGGCTCACAGAACAATTCCCCAATGTGCCCTTTCCCATTACCCTCCCTCCTTCGCCGCCGACCCCTGGTAAGTGAAGCGCTACCCGGGAGAGGGCGGCCAGGAGAGTGTTACCTACTCCAGGACATCTTGCTGGTCAGGAAGATCCACCCTCGCCCAGTCCCTCGATTCGACCTGGGCGAGATAGCCCATCGACACTTCCTCTCCATAGAAGAGGATCCAGGCATTAAGCGCGCGGTTAGAATTAGGTAATTCTCCCTGGAGGCCGATATGTCCAAGAATTATCTGGATCAGCTGGCCGAAATGGTCCACTGCCGGCGCTGGCAAGACATGCCGGAGGCCGCCCGGTGTGCCGCCAAGAATGTGGTGCTGGATACCATTGGAGCCATTTTGGCGGGTAGCCAGTTGCCGGAAAACGCCGCGTTTGCCCAGCTTGCCGCCAAACTAGGCGGAAAGGGTACCGCCTCGATATTCGGGCATTCCGCCCAGGTTCCAGCCCTTTTCGCGGCGCTGGTCAACGCCACCGCGGGCGTGGCTCTGGAAGTGGACGAGGGCAATCGGCTGGGCGGAGGACACCCCTCGGTCCATGTGACACCTGGGGCCATCGCTGTGGCTGAGGAGCTGGGACTGAGCGGAACAGAGGTGCTGATGGGCATCATCCTGGGATATGAGGTGATTTCCCGCATCGGCACTGGCACATCGGTCCGGCCGGAGGTTCACTCTCATGGAACCTGGGGAACAATTGGGTCCGCGGCAGCCACGGCCAGGCTTATGGGTTTCGATGAGGCCCGAATCCGGCAGGCTATGAACCTGTCGATGTCGATGAGCCCGGCCAACACCTGGACACCCTGTCTGGAGGGAGCAACCATCCGCAATTTGTATCCAGGCCGCTCCAGCTTCCAGGGAATCATGGCCGCCCACCTGGTGGAGTGTGGCTTCAGCAGCATCGAGGATGGTCCGGACGACCTGTATGGCGGTATTTTGGGGAAAGGTTTTGACTCAGAGAGCGTGGTTAAGGGACTGGGCGAACCGGGGAAATATCGCATTCAGCAAAACTATTTCAAGCTGCATGCTTGTTGCCTTTATAACCATCCGGTGCTGGATGCCGTGCAGGCCCTCCACGAACGGGAGGGATTCGTTGCCGGCCAGGTAGCCCAGGTCCAGGTAATAGTGCCTTCCATAGCCTTGACCATGTCCAACCCGGCACCCCAAAATATGCTGGCCGCCAAATTCTCCATACCCTTCGCGGTGGCCTCCGCTCTGGTCCTGGGTCGTACCGGCGTGGGTGCTTTCCTGTCGGAGCGGGTGGCTAACCCCCAAGTGTTAGCGATGGCTCAGAAGGTTAAGGTGACTGCGGACGAGGCGATGAATCTCAGGCGCTACGATTACCCTGCTGCAAGGGTATCTATAACCCTAGACAACGGACAGGTTTTTGAGGAGAGCGTCACTGTCCAAAGAGGGGATGCCGAGAACCCCATATCCCAACAAACCCTGGAGGGCAAGTTTGCCGAGCTATCCCGGGATGTGCTTGGAGAAGACAAGACCCTTCGTGTCATGGAATTAGTGCGAAGCCTGGACAAGCTCAGCGACATTCGGCATCTGACCCGGCTGCTGAGAGTTAGCTAGGCGGCTGCAACAGGTTGACCCGCGACAGTCAGCGGCGGGAGCCAGGCCCTACTCCTGGTGTCGCAGATCGAGAAACATAGCTGGCGATGTGGCTGCCAGCGCCCAAAGCCTCATGGTGAAAATTCACCCCCGGCGATCCGCCCCAAAATATTCTTCATTTCCTCAACCCTCATATTGACATGCTCAACCACACTTCCGTAGAGCAGGCTCGTTGCAATCTGCCTGTCACCGGTTCCTTCTGAAGTTCGCAGAGACACCGCAGCACGATTCGTTCCCAGTGGGTGAGACCATCTCTGACATCAGGTAAATTTAAACGTTTCGGCATGGAAGCGCCCCCTTAAGCTTCACCGCTTCGGGATAAGCTTGATCCACCAGCCACCGCATCTGGTGGGCGAAGTCAACCCTGGTCCGCTGTTCGGTCACTGCCAGGTGCCTCCACGCCGCCAAGAGCTCGCAGAACAGGAACAGGTTCCGGGTCCCCTGGCTTGGCCGGAATGGGCGACCTCTTCTCAGCCACCAACCGCTTGGAGGTCTACCAAGTCAAACCTCCGGGAAACAAACCACCGGCCGCTTCGGGTCGCAATACCAATTCTGTATGTAGAGCGCATGATTGGGTAAGGTAGGGGCGCACGGCCGTGCGCCGCATTAGTATCACCCAGAAGTTTGACGCGACCTTTGAGCAGAACTGGGATTACGTTGTCGGCCAGGCAGAGGCGATCTTTACCTATTTGCCGGCCAATATGGAAGCCAGCAATGCCACCCGCCTGGGCAACTCCGCCACCACGACGTATTCGTGGTCGGCGTGAGGACCTTCACCGACTCCTCCCAGCCCGTCTAGCACCGGCACCCCCACCGCCGCGGCGAACTGGGCATCGGAGCCACCGCCTACCTGGGCCTCACTTAGATTTATTCCCAGAGGGTCCGCGAACCGCCGGACCGAATTGAGCAACAGAGCGGTGGACTCGCTCCTTTCCATAGGAGGACGGTTCAATCCGCCCGTTACCTCAACGCTGGCTCCCGCCAGCACCGGCGTACTGCTAAGGATTTCCTTTTCCACCCGTTCCGCCTCTTGCATCTTGGTCACCCGCAAGTCAACCATCGCTTCGGCAAAGGCGGCCACTTGATTTCTGACCGTTCCACCCTGAACCACTCCGACGTTGACCGTGGTACCCCGGCCCAGGTCGGTTAGACTGTGCAAACGCAAGATTTGGTGGGCCATTTCCTCCACGGCGCTGATGCCCTTTTCGGGCTCGTTACCGGCGTGGGCCGCCCGGCCGGTAACCCTCACCTGAAACATGCCGACGCCTTTTCGCCCCGTCTTTAACGCCCCTTCCTTACCGGCGCCAGGCTCAAGACAATAAACCTGGGCGCTCTTTCTGGCCTCCTCCTCAATCAGTTGTCGGGAAGTGGTGCTCCCCACCTCTTCGTCAGAGTTGACTATTATTCTCACCCTTTGTTGAGGAGCCAAGTTGTGAGCCTTCAGCGTTTCGAGAGCATGTAACGCTATGGCGATTCCGGCCTTCATGTCTAATATCCCAGGCCCATAGCCCAAACCGGCTTCCACGCGAAATGGGCGCTGCTGAATAGTGCCGGTGGGCCAAACCGTGTCCATGTGGCAGAGGAGCAGCACCTGCTGATCACCCTCTCCCACGTCCGCCACGAGGTGATCACCCACTTCCTCCTGAGGCACCAACCGCACTTGGGCTTTCCTCCAAAGGTTCTTTGATAAAGCCACCCAGAATATCGGTCGATGCTTTGTCGGCGGTAAAGGACTCCAACTCCACCATGTGCCGTAGCGTGCCTAAAATCTCCTCAGCATGGGTTTCGGCATACTCCAAGAATTCCTTCACAATGGCTTCTCCTTCTCCCTCAATCGGCTCGACGCCTTGGATCGGATAACAGTAAAGAGCCCCGGAAACTGTTCAAAACCCCCCTCAACTGCCAAGATGGTATGGGCGAAGTCATTGCGAGTTGTCATGTTACGGTGGGGCGCCACCGGCGGGTGAAAATGGCGGGTGATACCCCTCACCCCCGGCCCCTCTCCCATTGGGAGAGGGGTGGCCTCGATGGAATCAGGGTCTGGGTGATGCTTTATTTTCAGAGCGGCCGGAACGTAGTGGAGGAGAGGAATCCCCTCTCTTTAAAGCCCCAACCGAATTAGGCCGAGATGGTCGGATACGCCCCTGGGCTAGACGATCCTAGCCTTCCCCCGCCTTTTATCACCTTAATAGCCCCCGGCCAAGGGCGGAAGAGTGCCTTCCCC
>JADFQT010000021.1 GCA_022561675.1 Chloroflexota bacterium | reverse complement strand
CAACCGCTCCAGGTGCAGGGAACCAACCCCGCATCCGATCTCCAGAATGGAGGCTCCCGAGACACCCTGATCCCTCAGGCATCCGACCACCATGGTGGCCCGCCGGTCCAGCCCTTTTCTGAGGTACTTCCTGGACTCTTTGGCCGCCCTGGATTTGTTGAATATTTCGTTTAGACCATTGACGTTGCAACAGTCCATGGCTACCCCCTCTTTCCTGAGAATGGCTAGACCACGCCGATGTCCCAGAACGTAATTACCAGAGCGCCTATTCCAGTTATATGAACCCAAGCCCGCCTTGGCGAAACCGAGAAAGCGGTCGAGTGGGCTCATGACGGCGTTCCAGTTCCTCCAAGAAGCGGCGGGCTGCTTCCAGGCAGGCACTCATGGTAGATTCTCTTCTACACCTATTTGCTACGCCGCTACTGACGCATGGTGAACCCCGTCCCAAAACATCAGCTCATAGGACTGAAGGAGGCGGGCCGCCCGCGAAACCTCTGCCTCAGTGACGCCATGTCGCAGTCCATCGTCTATGACCCGCTGCACCCCTTCTTCGAACCCTACAGGTGCGGGACCAGAGAACAAGTCAAAGAAGGCGGTGGCCTCATCACTCAGGCCATATCTATCCCGCAGTGCCGCTCCCATGCGGGCACAGTTAGCGCCCCAGGCAGGGAAGTTTACCGCCAGGGCACCCGCTACTTCAGCTGGCGAGGCATAATGGGCCAGCCAAGCTAAGTAGTGGCCGTAGGCCTGTGCCTCTGGAGTCGGCTCATATGCCTGGAGCCATTCCTCATCCACCCCTAATGCCGTCGCTAGTGTGTGCAGAGCACCGAAGGCCGCGTCCTCCCCGGGAAGCACGGACAGAAACAACCTACGGCTCCTGGGAGCATGGGAGCGGGCCACAAGCGCAGCCAGGCTACGCAAGTCGCTTTCAATGGTAATATGCTGCTCTCCCACAAACACTGCGAGGCGATCTCTAGGAACCTGCCCCTGCTCTATCGCCTGGAGGTACTGATGATCTTGCAGCTGGGCCTCAATCGGCGCCAGGTCAAGCTGAATTTGCTGGAGCAACTCCTGGGCATCCGGCATAACGACACCTCCTGAAGTTCTTTCCTATTATCTTCAGCTACTCCCTGCGGTAGTACCCCAGTTCTGGAGTTACCACAAGTGTAAATCATAGCATCACTTCACAGACCTCAGTGGTTCTCCTACCCTCTTGTCGCAACAGGGACATCTTCCCTGTTTATACCTCTCCAGCGCTTCATCGAGAGCTATTACCCTGGGGACAAACCGGGAATTCGCCCAATTATAGCGATTGCCCGATGTGATACAACATCGCGTGAAACAACGCCGCCGGGCGAGGGAAAAATTAGAGGGGGGAGTTGGTGGCAGCGACCGCAAACCCCGACAATGCAGGATTGCGGAACTGGGTAATGCTGGCGCATAAGAGAATCGACATAGGTAGGCCCTCGCGGGCTTTCCCTGTCACACCACCGTGCGTACGGGTCCGTACACGGCGGTTCGGCGGGTTTAGCGGTCAGTTCGGCGCCAGACGGGGAAGCCCGAGCGCGTCGAAGAAGGCGTTGGGAAGGGCGTAGCTGAGGGCCGGGCTGCGGCTGATCCGCCAGGGGCCATGGGTGCTGCCCGCCGCTTTCGCGGCTAGCTGCTTCCGGACCCCTCGCCTGCGTAATTCCGTATACCGTTTTCGCCCCCGTTTCCACTGCTTCCAAGCGACGCAACGCAGGCGCCGCCGTATCCACGAGTCCAGGTCTCGAAGCACCGATGGGGTCTGGCAGTAGCCAAAGTAGCCTTTCCACCCCGTAAGGTATTCAGACAGTTCCTTGACCATCCCTTCCAGTCCCACCGTTCGCGTCCGCCGCGTCAATCCTCGAACCCGCTCCTTGCACCGTTTCAGCGCCTCGGGGGCAATCCGCCGCCTTGGCTCCCAGCCGGTCGTAAAGCTGAATCCCAGGAACTTCCCCTCCTCTGGCCTGGCCACCGCGCTTTTCTCCTGGTTTACCTTCAGCTTGAGTTTCTTGGTGATGAACCGCGTGATGCTCTCCATCACCCGTTGCCCAGCTCGTTCGCTGCGAACGTAGATGTTGCAGTCGTCCGCGTAGCGCACAAAGCGATGGCCCCGTCGCTCCAGCTCTCGGTCCAGTTCGTCCAGCACGATGTTGGACAGGAAGGGCGACAGCGGGCCGCCCTGGGGCGTCCCCTCCGTCGTCGGGCTCACCAGCCCTTGCTCCATTACTCCAGCGTTCAAGAACGCCCGCACCAGTTTCAGCACCCGCTTGTCCCTTACCCGTTGCGCCAGTCGCCCTAATAGCTTGTCGTGGTGCACCCGGTCGAAGAACTGTTCCAGGTCGATGTCCACCACCCAGCGGCGGCCCTCGGCGATATCCTCTGGGCCTGGGCTACTGCCTGGTGGGCCGACCGCCCTGGCCGGAAGCCGTAGCTGTGCTCGGAGAAGCTCCGGTCCCAGTGCTGCTGCAAGACCTGTAGTACGCCTTGCTGGATAAACCGGTCCAGCACCGTGGGTATCCCCAGCAGGCGCACCCCTCCTCCAGCTTTGGGAATTTCTACCCGCTTCACCGGTTGGGGGTTGTAGGTCCCTTGCAGCAACTGTTCCCGAATGTCTGGCCAGTGCTCCTTGAGGTACCCCAGGAGTTCCTGGACCTTCATCCCATCCACTCCCGGGCTGCCTCGGTTCGCCCGCACTCGCTTCAATGCCTGCTTCAGGTTTTCACGCTCACATACCTCCTCCATCAGGCTTTCACCTACCGCCGGGCTTTCGGGTACGCACACCGCCATCGTCCCTTCGGTCCCTTCCCCGGGGGCTCCCGGAGCTTCACTCCTATCTTCCTCCGGGAAGGCCAGACGCATCTGGATCTTCTGCCGCTCTAGGCCCATGAGGTGTGCGTCCTACTCGCCACTCCCTACCGTTCGGGCCTTCATTCTTCCCAGATGGGAAGGACTACTATGCCCTCTGCTGACTTCTGCACCGCGCTCAGGCAGCCTCACGGCCCCCTCAGTCCCCACTCGGAGACACGGCACAGACCTCCCGGGGTAAGACCGTCAGCCTTAATCGCGCCCCCGCCGGATTTACAGCCCTGGCCCTTGACGGATACGGACTTCGTGACCTCTTGCTCACTCGTCCGGCCAGACCTGCCTCCTATCCGGTTCCTGTTCGTCGGGTCGCGACTTTGCTCCACGCTTCCTTCAGACCCCGCCTCACGACGACGCCCTTGCGCTTCGCTAACCCTTCTCCTCCGTCAGAGCCTGTCCTGAGCTTGCCGAAGGAATGGGTAGAGGACTTTCACCTCCAAACTGCCGTTCATGCCCGGCACACAAAAGAGGCCCCCGAATCTCTTCGGGGGCTTTTCAGTGTTCCAGTCCTTTTATCTTTGGGGAGCCTACCCCTCCGGGCCGTAGCTGATCTTTACATCGTAGCTTTTTTGCTGTCCCCCCAAGATGTAGTCAGGATGAGGCCCAGCGTGCGCCTGGCGAAACGCCTCGCTGCGGGTCCATTCGGCATGGGTTTCCTCCGATTCCCAGTGCGTCACCACCAATAACTCCTCTGTTTCCCCGTCGCCTCGTAGTTGCCATAGCTCAAAGCCCAAAAAACCCGGTTGCTGCTTCACGCCGCCCTGACGCCGGAATTGCTCCTCTAGCTCCGCACCATGTCCCCTGGCTATGGTCAATCCATTAGTCGCAACGTACATATTTCTACTCCCAAAATGATTCGTGTCCAACTCATTGCCGGTCCGCATGGGTGGATAGCCGAACAGATGGCTCCCATATATAGATGGTATTTCCGACCTAATCCGCGTTCAAAAGCAAATCTTTCGGGCCGCTGGGGCGGGTTTGCAGTCGCTACTCCTACCCTGCATAACTAATTTAGCATGCAAGCCGAAGAGGAGCCAGTCCAATGACCCGGGAAGCCCTCAGCGACGTTGTCTCGGGACAGTCTTTCAGCATGTAGGACGCCGCCACCGTGATGGAAGAGAGCATGGAGGGCGATGCCCCTCCGGCCCAGCTGGGGACATTTTTTTTCGCCCTGGGACTGAAGGGGGAGACGCCGGAAGAGGTAGCTGGGATGTCCGCTTAGACCAGTCCTAGGCATTCCAAGGCGTCGCGCACCCCACCTAGGCCCCTTGAGCCTTCCTGCCCCTGGATGGATTGATCGGTCATCGGACGGGATGGAGACCCTCTTCATTGCGGGAAGATATAACCATGCGAGAAGAATATCAATCATGCGTAGCTTGACGAAATTCACCCAATAAACTATATTATCCAGCGCCCAGTGCAGGATTGGGTAAATGCTATTATCCAATATAGGAGGTCTTTCCATGAAGCTGCACGGTTCTGCCCCCTGGAACCTGGTCGCAATTATCTCAGTGCTCCTGGCCTTGGCCCTGGTATTAGCCTGTGGCACCTCAGCGCCGGAAGCGCAGCCAGAGGCGGCTAAACCGGCGGCGCAGCCGGAAGCGCAGCCGGAGGCGGCCGAACCGGCTGCGCCCGAACCGACGGCGATAAAGGAATTGCCCGCGCCCCAAGTGCAACGAGAAGCACCTAAGGCTGCTCCTACTGCGGTCCCGCAAGCTGCCGCTGAGCCAGTGATGGCGATGAAACCCGAAGGCACCCTTAATGTGGGCCTGAAGGAGATGGGACCCTTCTTTATCCATCCTGCGGTAATGACTAACCCCCAGATATTTGTCCAAGGCACCGCTCCAATCGGTGAAGGTCTGCTGCTGCAGGATATAAACCGTACAATCAGGGGCCAATTGGCTGAGTCCTGGAGCATCTCCGACGACTTCAAGACTTGGACCTTCAAACTGACAAAAGGGGTCCAGTTCCAAAAGGGCTACGGGGAGATGACCTCCGAGGACGTAGTCTATTCCATGAAGGGCTATGCCACTAGTAAACACCCCCGGGCAGGGCAACTTGCGAGGTTCTGGGAAGACCGGGAAGGCTCATCGACGCCGGATGACTACACCGTGGTGGTCAACTCCGGCGATCCTGTGGTCGAACTCATTGCTGTGGGATGGCATATGAACGTCGGCGGCGCATCCACATTTATCGTCAGCAAGAAGCAGAGCGAGGAGATAGGAATCGAGGCGGCCAAGGAGAACATCGCCACCACCGGCCCCTGGGAGATCGTGGAGGCCAAAACTGCGGAGTTCTGGCGCATGGAGGCGGTAGAAGACCACTGGCGCCAGACCCCGGCCTTCGCCGAGTTGGTCTACTGGGAAATCCCCGAAGAGTCCTCTCGCATCGCCGGCTTCCAGACCGGTGCGTTGGATACCTTCCTGATGTCTTTTGACACTATTCCCTTGGTGGAGTCAATCGAAGGCGCCCAGACCATGTCGGTCCCCAACGGGGTACTGATGAGGAATAGGTTGTACGGCAACTGGTACCCGATTGAGGGCGTCGAAACCCGGCCTGGCTACGACCCGGAGTTGCCCTGGGTATCCGCCAGCGGGGACGTCACTACCCCAGAGTGGGCCAGTGCCCGGAACGTCCGGAAGGCCCTGTTCATGGCCATCGACCGTGAGGGCTTGGTCGAAAGCATCCTTGGCGGACGGGGCCATACCCGCACGCCTCTTTCTGGGTACACCGACTTCCCGGATCTCCTGGAAGGGCTGGATTGGCCGGACTTCGACCCGGAGGGGGCTATGGCATTGCTGGCCGCGGAAGGCTACCCCGACGGGTTCAGCATCACGCTGACGCCCTCGATTCGGGGCGCGGCCGCCGAGGTGGAATCGTGTGAAATCATCGCCCAGATGTGGAATGACATCGGGTTAGACGTGAACTTCCAGCGGATTCCCTATGGCACCCTGCGGCCGCAACTGGTGGGCCGCACCTACCAGGGTATGACCTGCCACGCTGGGGCCCCTTCCCGGGTGCCTGCTCAAGGCTATGGTAGCTACCTCAGCGAAAATCCCTTCAACCGGGGCCTGGAACATATCTACTCGGAGGAGAGGATGATTGCGGCCCAGTCTGCGGTGGATCCGGCGGAACGGACGCGGTTGGAAACTGAGGTTGGGGTGTTCCTGCTTGAGAACTACCTCACCGACCTCGTATATTACACGATGGACGCCGTGTGGCCGGTGGGCCCCCGGCTTGAGCCGTGGACCGAGCACGTGAGGACCTCCGACCTCCGGCAAATCAACGGCTACGAGTATATCCAGCACCGTAAGTAGTAGCCAAGGGGCAGTATAGTGGGATTAAATCCGGACAGGGGGCCTGCACCGTATAATAAGATACACAATTTTGATGCTAGGAGTGGTGGGTAGCGCCCGGCGCGGACAAGATGGATAGAGTACAACCGGTTCTGGTTCTCGTCGTGCGCGCGGTCCTGGGAGTGCTGCTAGCTGCTGTGCTCAGCGTGATTGGGATAGGTATAGCGTGGGGGATGTTCGTCTTCTGGGGAGCGGTCTCCCACGTTACCCTGCTCTTGCTCTTCATGACCGGCGCGGGGGTAGGAGCTGGGATTGGCAGCTTTGCCGCCTGGCTGAGGATCGACCTGGCTCCACGTACATCCGTGTTGATGGCGGTGGCCATGGTGTTAATCCTGGCGGGTATCGGCGGTGCCTGGGGCGGGTTTCAGTTCGGTGCCACTCGGGAAGTAGTCTGCTGCGTCGGGCCCGCAATTGGGCCGATTACCTACACGACCTTAGGAGCCACTATCGCGGCCAACGGGGCAGCCCTGGCCATGGTTTTGATCCACGGGATGGGGCTCCGCAGAGACTGGCAAAAGTTTCGTGTTGGGGGTCCCAGTTCTGCCGCAGACGCATCTGGCGGAGCTGGCGCACCGTAAGAATGCCCTCCAGTCTTCTTACGTGGGAAGGCCCAACGCTATCTGGGAACCAAAGGTAGGGTTAAATGCAAAGGTATTTGGTTAAGCGCATCCTCATGGCACTGGTTACCCTCTTCGCGGTATCCCTGATAATTTTCATCCTGAGCCGGGCATCCGGTGACCCCAGGCATATCTACCTGGACGACTATTCAACCCAGGAGGATTGGGACCAGCTGACGATTACCCTGGGGTTGGATAAACCCTACTACCAGCAGTACGGGATATTTATTAAGGATGCCCTCAGTGGAGACTTCGGCCAGTCCATCAAAGAGGGCCGGCCTTCCATGGAGATCATCCTGGAGCGCATTCCGGCCACCTTACAGCTGGGTTTGGCCGCCTTTATCTTTTCCGTGATACTGGGAGTGCCTCTGGGCATTCTTTCCGCGGTGAAACGGGGCAGCGCCCTGGATATCATTGGGAAAGTCGTGGCTCTGATTGGACAATCGGCTCCGGTCTTCTGGCTGGGTCTAATGCTCATGTTCTTTTTCGCGGTGAAGCTGGAATGGGTCCCGCCTTTTGGCAAGCAGGAAGTAACCAGCATTATCCTGCCGGCTATTGCCCTGGGCTGGTTTTACGCCGCGGCCAATATGCGCCTGCTCCGCTCGGCGATGCTGAACGTGCTGGATTCGGAGTTCGTCAGGCTGGCCCGGGCCAAGGGAGTCTCCAATAACGCCGTCATCTGGAAGCATAGCCTCCGCAACGCACTGATTCCGGTCCTGACTTTCGCCGGTGTCACGCTGGGAGGCCTGGTAACCGGCTCTGTGGTGGTAGAGACGGTTTTCGCCTGGCCCGGCTTGGGCCGATTGGCCATCGAGGCCCTGCTTGGGAATGACTACCCGTTAATGCAGGCAGTAATCATTGCCTTCACCTTAATGTACGTGCTGGCCGCGCTTTTCGTGGATATCATGTATGCCTATATTGACCCCCGCATCCGCTACGCCTAGCTGAAGAGGAGCAGGACATGGCAGAAGCTACCGGTAGGCTCACTGCTGCCCCAATACCGGTCCCGGTCCGAATAGCCAGACGGGCCTGGCGGTTGCGGCGGTTGCCCCTGATACCCATATTCGTTCTCATCATCTTCGTGATTAGCGGGCTCGGCGCAAACTGGATAGCGCCCCACAATCCCGAAAGAGGAGACATCCGGGCCCGAAATGTGCCCCCGGCTTGGATGGAAGGGGGCAGCACTAAATATTTGCTGGGCAGCGATCACTTGGGCCGTGACGTCCTGAGCCGGGTAATCTTTGGTGCTCGAATCTCTCTGGCGGTGGTTGTGGTGACTCTGGCCCTGGGGGGGATTGTCGGCGTTAGCGCGGGCCTGGTGGCCGGCTTTTACGGTGGTTGGAGAGACGAGGTGATCATGAGAATCGTGGACATCAAGCTGGCCATACCCACCATCTTGCTGGCGCTGGTGCTGATTCTGGCGCTGGGGCAGTCGTTCCTGATTATTGTGGTGATTCTGGCCATAGCTGTTTGGCCCCGTTTCGCTCGTAACATTCGGGGGGAGGTGCTCCAGCTGAAGACCATGGATTACGTCGCCCTGGCCAAGGTGGCCGGCGCCTCCACACCGCGAATCCTGATCATGCATATTCTTCCCGGCGTGGTCAACACGCTGATCATCCTGGCCACCCTGGAGGTGGGCATTGTGATCCTGTTGGAGTCGACCCTCAGCTTCCTGGGAGCTGGAGTGCCGCCGCCAACCCCGGCTTGGGGGTCAATGGTGGCCGATGGCAGGGACCGGCTGGCGGTGGCCTGGTGGATCTCCACCATGCCAGGTCTGGCCATCATGGCTGTTGTATTGTCAATGAATCTGTTCGGTGACTGGCTGCGGGACAAACTGGACCCGCGCCTGCGTCAGTTGGAGTAGCCCGGGAACCGGAGGCGCCCTGAGCAAGTCAGGAATGGGGAGACGGCGAACAGGATGATAAACGGCACGCAAGCAACGGATCAGCCGATTCTGGAAGTAAAGGATCTGCGCACCTACTTCCAGACCCGCTGGGGCACGGTCAAAGCAGTGGACGGAGTCAGCTTTGACCTGCACCGGGGCGAGACTCTGGGCCTTGTGGGAGAATCGGGCAGCGGCAAGTCTGTCACCATGCTCTCCCTAATGCAGCTGATCCCCATCCCACCGGGGCGGATAGTCAGCGGCGAGATTCTCCTGGATGGGGAAAATCTGCTGGAGCTGACCGAAGACCAGATGAGCAAGGTTCGGGGCAGCCAGATCGCCCTGATAATTCAGGACCCCATGACATCCTTAAATCCGGTTTTCTCCATTGGCAACCAGGTAATGGAGGCGATAAAAATCCACCAGGACATTCCCAGGAAAAGCGTTTGGGAGAAGGCGCTGGATGTGCTGCGGAAGGTGAACATACCGGCGGCGGAAACCCGGATGAGGGACTACCCGCACCAGATGAGCGGAGGCATGCGCCAACGGGTGGTGGGGGCCATCAGCATCTCCTGTCAGCCCTCGGTGCTCATCGCCGACGAGCCTACGACCTCACTGGACGTAACCATCCAGGCCCAATACCTGAAGCTGCTCAAGGAACTGCAGCGAGAATCCAACCTGGGGCTTATCTTTATCACCCACGACTTCGGCATCGTGGCCAAGATGTGCGACAAAGTGGCGGTGATGTACGCTGGGAAGATCGTGGAGCAGGGAACGGTGCGGGACATCTTCAATCATCCCTCCCACCCCTATACGGAAGCCCTCCTGGCGTCGGTTCCCAAGTTGGAAGAGGACGTAGATCGATTGTACAGCATTGAAGGGCAGCCTCCGGCGCTGCACGACCTGCCCCCGGGTTGCCCCTTCGCCCCTCGCTGTCCCTACGTGATGGAGCAATGCAGGGAGGAATATCCTCCCGTATTTCAGGTGGATGAAGCCCATTCCGCGGCGTGTTGGAGGCTGGCATGACCACCTCGGCGGGGCAAACCCCTCCTTCTTCATCTCCCTCCTCGGAAAGGCCGGGGCAGAATGGCAGTGAACCTACGGTGCTGTTGGAGGCCCGCGACCTGAAAAAGTGGTTCCCGGTGACCAAGGGCGTGCTGATATCGCGGACAACGGGATGGATCAAGGCAGTGGATGGACTGTCCTTCCAAATAAGGACCGGGGAAACCTTGGGGATAGTTGGGGAGTCGGGATGCGGCAAGAGCACCACGGCCAAGATGCTGCTCATGCTGGAAGAACCCACGGAGGGCAGCATTCTATACCAGGGACAGGACATTCACCTATCTGGACCGGAACAGCGCCGAGAATATCGCAAGTCGGTACAGGCGGTGTTCCAGGACCCCTGGAGTTCGTTGAATCCCCGCATGCGGGTGAAGGACCTGATTGCCGAACCCATGGTGATCAACTGGAGCCTACCCCGCCAGGAGATTCGGGAAAGGGTGGAAAAACTCCTCTCCGATGTGGGACTAATGGCCTATCATGGCAACCTCTACCCTCACGAGTTCAGCGGTGGCCAGCGGCAGCGGCTGGCCATAGCCCGAGCCTTGTCTTTGAATCCCAAGCTGATAGTGCTGGATGAGCCGGTTTCGGCCCTGGACGTTTCCATACGGGCCCAGATTATGAACCTGCTCAAGGATCTGCAACAGGAGTACAACGTCAGTTACCTGCTGATAGCCCACCACCTGGCCACCGTGCGGTACATGTGCGACTGGGTGGCGGTAATGTACCTGGGGCAAATTGTGGAATACGCTCCGGTGCGGGAGCTGTACGAAAACCCCTCCCATCCTTACACCAAGGCGTTGATGAGCGCGGCTCTACCTTCTCACCCGGATATCGAGCAGGAGGAGATGATATTGACCGGGGAGGTGCCGTCGCCGCTAAATCCCCCCGCAGGTTGCCGCTTCCACCCACGCTGTCCCTTCGTCATGGACCGCTGCTCGGTCGATATCCCCGTGGTAACCGAGATAAGCCCCGGCCACCACGTTTCCTGCCACCTGTACTGAACTCCACCTAATTGGCCGGCGATCGGCGCCTCTTGCGCCCTGAATTTGAGGCTTGAGTCCTGACCAGCCTACCCTTCGCCTCTAGCGCCTGTATGAAAGGGTCCTCCCTGGCTAGAAGAGGCTAAACGCTGGTAGCCAGCGCCGCAAGGGAAGCGGTGGCAGCTCGCCGGGCACATAACCCGAAGGTCGTTGGTTCGAATCCAACCCCCGCTACCAAAGTGGCTATCTAAAAAGAGGTCCCCGAATCTCTTCGGGGCTTCTCAATATTCCAGCCTTTTTTGAGCGGGCCGCAGAGCAAACCCACATCTTTTTTATAGCGGCCATAACCTGTGGGTTAACCAGCGTAGGTCAGGAACCAATCGTTTGGGCCGCTGGGGCGGGTTTGCAGTCGCTACTCCTACCCTCCATAATAAACCTAGCATGCAAACCGAATAGGGGTCAGTCCAATGATCCGGGAAGCCATCGGCGACATTGTCTCGGGAAAGTCTCTCAGTATGGAACTTGCCGCCACCGTGATGGAAGAGATCATGGAGGGCGAGGCCACTCCGGCGCAGCTGGGGGCATTTCTTACCGCCCTGAGTCTGAAGGGGGAGACGCCGGAAGAGATGGCTGGGATGGCCCGGGTGATGCGGGAAAAGGCGCTGCATGTGACCGTCGAAGGACCTCTGGTTGATACCTGCGGAACCGGCGGTGATGGCAAAAACAGTTTCAACATCTCCACCGCCGCAGCCTTCGTAGCCGCTGGAGCCGGCCTGAAAGTCGCCAAGCACGGCAATCGGGCTGCTTCGGGTTCCTGCGGCAGCGCCGATGTTCTGGAGGCCCTGGGAGTAAAGATCGATCTGCCTCCGGAAGGGGTGGAGCAATGCATCAACCAGGTAGGTATGGGCTTCATGTTCGCACCCGTGTTTCACCCATCCATGCGGCATGCCGCGCCGGTGCGACGGGAAATCGGCATTAGAACCGTATTCAACATCCTTGGTCCGCTGACCAATCCAGCGGGAGCCCAGTCTCAGCTGATCGGGGTGGCCCATGCTCAGCTCGGGAAGCAGATGGCCGAGGTTCTGCGGCTGCTGGGGGCCCGGCGCGCCATCGTCGCTCATGGGCAGGATGGGTTGGATGAGCTGACCCTGGATGGGGAAACCCAGGGATGGGAGGTGGTTGGCGGCCAAGTGCGCGCCTGGACTATTTCCCCGGAGGGCGCCGGACTGCCGTCTGCGTCCTTGGACCAAATCCGGGGCGGCAGCAAGGAAGAAAACGCCGCTACGATGCGCCGCATCTTTCAGGGAGCCTCGGGTCCATTACGGGATGTGGTGCTCCTCAACAGCGCCGCCGTGCTGCTGGTTGGGGACGAGGTAGAGGACATCGCCCAGGGAGTGGAGCGGGCAGCCCAGGTCATCGACGACGGCGCGGCCCTTGCCAAGTTGGAATCCCTGGTGGAGTTGAGCCAGCGGCTGGGGCAGGAACTGGCCTAAACCAAAGCCAAGGCGGAACCTACCTGGAAGCCTATGGCCCCTCTGCGGGTTTCATATTGGTCTTGGTATAGGAGGAATGAATGACGGCGGAAGCCACGGCGAAACCCTTTAGTATTTCATCTTTCATCCCCCCTGCCAGGAGCAAGCAAGCCGAACGGGAGGTAGGCCACGACTCCCCGCTGCGCCGGTGCCGTACTTGCTACGGGCACCTGGCCGGTGTTGAGGGCGTCGCCCTGTTGGATGGAATGTTGGAATTGGAGTGGTTGGAGCTGGCAGCAGACCCAAATGACCTGCATCCGCGGTTTCGTCCTACCGAAAAGGGAGAGGAAGCCTTGAAGCGGCGCGGCATAAACCTGGAGCAGACCCGGCGGGCTGGAAGAAAGCTCGCTTACGGCTGCACCGATTGGACTGAACGCCGATTTCATCTGGGGGGAGCCCTTGGGTCAGCCATCACGGACGTACTGAACGGCCAGGGCTTTGTTCGGCGTCGGGAAGGCAGTCGGGTGGTTGCGGTGGTGCAGCCGGTCCTGGACTGGCTGGACTAAATTCTGGGAGAGACAGGGGCCCCTATTACAGAATCTAGTTGGGATCTACGTGGTCCGCCATACCTACCCCTGGGGGGTTCATATTGGCTTAAGCTTAGATATCTGCTGAGGGGAATTTCGAAACAGCGTTTTAACAACAAACCTAAGGGGGCCAGGTCGAGACACGCAAATGCCTACCATTCTTGATGAAATAGTAGCGGCGAAAAAGACGGAGCTGGCTAGTCAGAAAAAAGCCGTGCCTCTGGAGGTGCTGCTGGAACAAATCAGCGGTCAACCGGCCCCCATCGACTTCGCCGACGCGCTGCGAGGCGACAGCATCCGTCTCATCGCCGAAGTGAAAAAGGCTTCACCTTCCCGGGGGCTCCTCTGTCCCGACTTCGACCCGGTACTGCTGGCAGATGCCTACACCAGCCACGGCGCGGCCGCCGTCTCGGTGCTGACCGACCCCAGATTTCAGGGCGAGCTGGAGCATCTATCGCGAATCAAGAAGTCGGGAGCGTCGCGGCAAGCCCCGGTGCTCCGCAAAGACTTTATCTTCGACCCCTATCAGGTCTACGAGGCCCGCGCGGTTGGCGCCGACGCCCTTCTGCTTATAGTGGCGATTCTGACGGCTGAACAGTTGCCGGAGCTGTTGGCGTTGAGCCAGCGGCTGGCGATGCGGTGCCTGGTGGAGGTTCATGACGAATCGGAGCTGGACCTGGCCCTTGGCGCTGGAGCCGAGGTGATCGGCGTTAACAACCGAGACCTGCGGACATTCCAGACGGACCTTTCCGTCACCATGAACCTGGCTCCCCGGTTGCCCACGGGAAGGATTTTGGTCAGCGAAAGCGGAATCAATTCCCAGGACCACTTGAGGCGGCTGGCTGCTGTGGGGGTGAATGCCGTGCTGGTAGGGGAGGCCCTGGTTACCGCGACCGACGTTTCGGCCAAGGTGCGCCAGCTTACTGGACTGGCGGTCTCATCGCGCGATCCATCAAGCGGCCCATCGGGGGGGCCATGACGGCGATAAAGATTTGCGGTATCCAGCGGGCGGAGGAGGCGGTGGCGGCGGCGGTCGCTGGAGCGGATTTCGTGGGGCTGGTATTTGTTCCTCAGCGTCGTCGCCGGGTGACCGAGGAACAAGCGGCCCGGATTGTAAAGGCCTTGAAGGGGAACCCCGGAGAGACTCCGCAAAAGACTCCTCAAGTGGTGGGGTTATTCGCGGATCAACCCATTGACGAAGTCAACCGGCATATCATCAGCTGCCATTTGGAGCGGGTCCAGCTCTGCGGCAGCGAGTCGTTGGATTACTGCCGGCGGGTGTTGGCGCCGGTTATCAAGATGATCCACGTGCCGGAAGGCGGGGCGCAGGACGACGATCTTGACCGATTGGCGGAGCGTATCCAGAAAAATCGGGACGCAGGAAACCTGGTCACCCTGGACCGGCAGGTGAATGGGCTACAGGGGGGCACCGGTAAATCCTTCGACTGGAGCATCGCCACAAGGCTGGCCCAGGCGGGACATGAATTCCTGCTGGCCGGAGGTCTCACACCGGAAAACGTAGCTGAAGCGGTCCGCTCCGTGGCGCCCTGGGGTGTCGATGTCTCCAGCGGCGTGGAAACCGGCGGCGTGAAAGACCCGACGAAAATCCGCGTCTTTATCCAGCAGGTCCGGGGGCAGGTCCGGCAAGCAGAATCCTAGGAGCCGCCAAGCAGCTAATCAGCTGATCAAACGCAGGCGCAGGCACAGGCGCAGGCACAGGCTCAGCGCAGGCCTTTCCAGCGGGCAGCAATCGGAACCCGGGAGGTTATAGCCTTTGACCAACAGCAAGCCCATGACCTTGCCCGACGATCGGGGCCGGTTTGGCGATTTTGGCGGCAAGTTCGTGCCCGAAACGTTGATGGCCGCCTTGTTGGAGCTGGAAGATGCCTACCGGGAGGCGAAGGTATCACCGGAGTTCCAGAGAGAGCTGGGGCATCTGTTGACCAGCTATGCCGGTCGGCCAACTCCACTTTATTTTGCGGAAAACCTGAGCCGGCACTGCGGCGGGGCCCGAATCTATTTAAAGCGGGAGGACCTGGCCCATACCGGGGCGCACAAGATCAACAACGCGTTGGGTCAGGCGCTGCTGGCCAAACGCATGGGCAAGGAGCGCATCATAGCCGAGACAGGCGCTGGACAGCACGGCGTGGCCACCGCCACGGTGTGCGCCATGATGGGGTTCCCCTGCGTGAT
>JADFQT010000227.1 GCA_022561675.1 Chloroflexota bacterium | reverse complement strand
GGGTCTTTGGCCAGGAGTCGCAAAATCAATGCCTCTAAGGGACGCGGGCACTGCCCGTTGTGCCAGGTGGGAGCCACCGGCGGGGTGTTGATGTGCTGGCCGATAATTGCAACCGAGTCGTCACCTAAGAAGGGAGGTCTGCCGGTAACCATCTCGTAGAGCATGGCTCCCAGGGAGTACAGGTCGGCCCGGGGTGTCACCTCGCCGCCCATGGCCTGCTCCGGCGGCATGTAACTGACGGTTCCCACCATCATTCCTTCGGTGGTGAGGCGGGAGCGGTCGATGGCCACCGCCAAGCCGAAGTCGCCAATCTTGGCCACGCCGTCTCCGGTCAGCCAGACGTTGCCCGGCTTCAGGTCCCGGTGGACGATGCCCCGACTGTGGGCGAACTCCAACCCACGGCAAGTCTCTTTAGCGATGTCTATGGCCTGCTCCAAGGGCAGACGATGATCGGGAGCGTCTTCGATGACCCCTTCCACATCGCCACCACCCATCAGCTCGGTGACCATGTAGGGCTGGTCCGCCTCTTGACCCAAGTCGAACACGGTGACGATGTGGGGATGAGAGCCGAGGCGGCCCATGGCCTGGGCCTCGCGGGTGATGCGGGTGCGGGAGACTTCGTCCAGCCCCTCGGTCTTGATGAGGGCGAAGGCCACTTCCCGGTCCAGCAGGGTATCCTGGGCCAGGTAGACCCTCTTCTTGCCGCCCTCTCCCAGAAAACGCTTGACCTCATAGCGGCCGTTGGCGAAGGAGGTGGGTTGCTGGTCAGATGGCTCGTTGGAAGGGGTCCTGGCTGATAGTGCGTCCGATCTGGATTCGGCAACATTTCCGGCCCGTTGCGCGGCAGCCAGGAAGGAGAGGGCATCCTGGTTTTCCGGGTCGTAGGCCAGGACCGCTTCGGCCCGTTCTCGCACGGTCTCCCAGTCGAGTTGGTCTGCTGCGTTCTCTATTTGATCCAGCAGACGGTCTATCCGGCGTTGGATTCGCTCGCTTGCCATGATGGAGCCATATTACGTCCGAGGGATAGCCTTGTCCACCGAACGCTTGGGACGAGACGAGTATCAGGTTAATGATCAGATTCGCAATTATCCTCGCCTAAGCTTTCCCCAACTCGCCCGGCTGGCACTGGATTAACCTCCGGAGATGGCGCAGCCCGGTGTCATCCGCTCCGGAAAGGACCGGCAGCGTTGGGGGCGACTTTCGTAGATCCGGCAGGCGAAGGTGGCAGGGTCGAGCATGGGGCATCTTTCGCCCGGGTGTTCGGAAAACCGAATCCAACCGCCACCTTCCGCGGCCGGCCTAACCAGGGCTTCCACTCCCAGCTCTTCGGCCTTGGCCTGGAAGACTTGAGCCTCGGCCTGGCTCAGGCTGAGAATCCAGGCCCCGCGGCAGCACTTGGCGCGGCATTGGTTCATGCATATTTGGCTGGCCGCAGCCGGACTCAGGCCGGCTCGGAGGTAAGATGCCATAATCCCTCGCCGCTTTCCCGGCTCAATTAGCTCGGAGCTAAATTGCCCTGGATATTACCGGAGATTTTATCTGGATTCCGTCCTAATTCCCTAAACCGGCGTAAGCCCCTAAACAGGTGCACTAAGCGGAGTGCCTCCCGGGTTCCCGGCAGATACCCCGATAGAAAGGCGATTTGCATCAAAATCTGTCGGACGCTAATCCGCATCCATTGCCAGTTGGACCGGCCTTCTGCTACTATAATATCCAAGATTTCTGATGGCTGCCGGCCTCGGATCTTCAGAAAAATCCTTTGCGCCGGCCTAACCGTATTGACCCTCCGAGCGTGCAACCAATGGAACAGCAGCAGAATCAACCAATCTACTGGGACAAGCATCGCATACCAATCAACTTGACCGTAATTTTTGCGGTGTTTGTCGCGGTGTACGGTCTGTATAGCATGTTACAGGGAGCCAGCCCGGTACTTTTGGTGGCCGGCCTGGCGGTGGGAGCCTATTCCTGGCTTACCAATCCCAGGCAATACTGGATCTACCCCGATGCTCTGGTGCTCGTCTACGGTAGGCCGCGGACTCGGGTCATACCCTTCACCAATGTATCACATGTGGAGATGCGCTCTCAGGCGACGCCGGATCGCCTTCGGGCCCTGCTGCACCGCGGCCGCCAGGTGATACTGCTGGTTCGGGACCCGGATGCCTTCAACGAGCAACTGCAAAAAGCGCTGGATGACTTCCAGCATCTTAACCCCGAGTTGAGTATTGGGGATTATGCTTCTGACGATACGGCGCAGGTTCAAGACTCGCCGGAGCAGCCTCCCTTCTCTTCCTGAACCTTCGCCGGCCCTCTGAGACCAACTTCTTTCCACTTGTACGCTGGGGGACTGTACAGTCGCCGTTAAATTGAGAGAGTGAATACCATCGGCGGGATGGCGGCCGCCCTTTTTCAATAAATCACTCTTTGTTCTGCCAGCGCCTCCACAGTCTCTTCCGATAGACCCAGCAGCTGATGGAAGACATAGCCGTTGTGCTGCCCGCGGCGGGGCTGCCCGTCAATTCTCGCTTCCCGACTGCCGTTAAATAGCCACGGTACCGTGGGCAGCTCCCGGCGGGTGCCTGGTTCGTCCTGCTCCCGGTAGCTCTGGAAAAAGCCGCGACTCCGCAGGTGGGCGTTGTCCCAGAATAGGTTCAGGGGCAGCGCAGCGCCGGCCGGGACCCCGGCCCTTTGTAGCTCCTCCATCAGTTCCAGGCCATCCCGCTGCCGGGTGATGGCGGCCAATAGCTGGTCCAGAGCCTCTTGATTCTGCCATCGGCTGAGGGCGTCGGCAAACCTGGGGTCCTCCAGCAATTCGGGGCACCCCACGGTTCGGCACAGGGCATTCCATTGTCCCTCGCTGGTTACCGCGATACCGATCCACTGGTCATCTCCCTGGCAGGGGTAATTGCCGTGGGGGGCGAAGCTCTGATGCCGGTTGCCCATGGCCTGAGGGACGCGGCCATTCATCGCGTAGTCCAAGATCAATTCTGGCAGCAGCATGGTTGTGGCCTCTGCCATGGAGAGGTCGATGTACTGCCCCTCGCCGGTGTTCCAACAGCGATACAGGGCCGCATTTATCAAAAACACCTCCAGCATGCCCACCATTGGGTCGGTCCAAATACCGCCAATATCTGGCTCGCCGTCAGGATATCCCTGAACGACGCTCCAGCCGGTGAAGCACTGGATCAGGGTGCCGTAGGCGACCTGATGCATATCCGGTCCAGAGTGACCCAGCCCGGCGGAAGATAGCATGATGATTTCCGGACGTATCTGTTGCAATTCAGCGTAGCCCAGACCCAAACGCTCGATGACCCCAGGGGCAAAATTCTCGATGAACACGTCGCTAACGCTAATCAGCTGCTTGGCTAGCGCCAGGCCTTCCGGCTCGGCCAGGTTCAAGGTAATGCTCTTTTTGTTTTGATTGATGAACTGGCTGATGCTGCGTTCCCGGTAAGGATCCGGGCGGCGGTTGCTCTCAATGCGGATCACTTCGGCTCCCAAGGCGCCCAGGTAGCGGGTGCAGGTGGGACCGGCGATCTGCCAGCTGAAATCGGCTATCCGGACCCCATCCAGGGGTAATCGGTCCATGGCGCGTTTGTTCTCCCCTAAATTTTAGCCCCGTAGGTTTTTCAGGGCGGTCTAGTCCCGGCAGTTCACTCCTGCGGTTCAGTCCGGGCGGTTTAGTCGGGCGTGTAAACGGGACGGACCATCTCGAAGACGTCAGAGGTGTGACAGTACATGCTTCCGGCCAGCCGCCCGGTGGGCTTCAGTCGCTGATGGTTGATCCGATGTCCATCGATAATGTCATCTCTAATATGCATCAGGACTATCTGACCAATTACCAAACCGTGCTGGTGATCTCCTTGCCCCAGGGGTACCACCTGCAGCAGCCGGCACTCCATATTGACCGGAGATTCGGCGACGCGGGGCGGCTTTACCCTTTCCGATGGCGCGGGAGTTAGACCCGCGATTTCAAACTCGCTGACCTCGCTGGGATATTCGGCTGCGGTGCGGTTCATGGCCTCGGCGATGTCATCCACCACTATGTTGACCACGAACTCTCCGGTCTCTTCAATGTGGGCCAGGGTGTCCTTCCGCTTATCCCCAGCGTGGCGAGAGGAGGAAAACACGATGGTCGGCGGATCGTAG
>JADFQT010000020.1 GCA_022561675.1 Chloroflexota bacterium | reverse complement strand
CACCACTGCCGGGTCGCTGCCGCACTTAAGCTAGATGCGACCAACAAGGCGATCAAGGCTTGAAAAGGCAGTCTCGACTATAAAAATGGTGCGCTTGGCGGGATTCGAACCCACGGCCTCTGCCTCCGCAGGGCAGCGCTCTATCCGCTGAGCTACAAGCGCATAATCGTATGTGTGCCCCGAGTCTCTTCCCTCCGTGTGACAATCCGGGGGCGGCGAGAGCTCGGTGTGGCGGTTATTTTACCTGTTTTTTTGGTGCCGCCCGTTTGATATGGTACCGAGGGAGGGATTTGAACCCACACGTCCTAATGGACACTGCGCCCTGAACGCAGCGCGTCTGCCGTTTCGCCACCTCGGCTTGCTGTAATATGGCGCCGCAGGGACGGCCCGGAAGCGCCGCTATATGGTGGGCGATGGAGGATTTGAACCTCCGACCTCCTCGGTGTGAACGAGGCGCTCTAACCGCTGAGCTAACCGCCCTGGAATTATAACCGCTCCAATTATAGGGAGCGGTTTTATACTGCGCAACCCTGCCTGCGTAATCCTGCTGAACGCGGGTAACAGGCTCGCCAACCTACTGGCCTAAGCCTTTCCGGACAGGTGGCATAGCTTTTCTACGGCCGAAACCACACCGCCCAGGTCCGGCACGGCGATGTCCGGCTCGGTCTTGGGGTCAGTGGGGTCCTCCCGCTGGTAGAAGCCCTCAATCCAAACCGTCCTCATGCCCGCCTGCTTGGCGCCTTGCACGTCATTTATCACGTGGTCTCCCACGTGTACAGTCTGTTCCGGCGTAGTGTGCAGCGAGTCCACGGTCATCCTGAAGATTTGGTCAGAGGGCTTGGCCAGCTTGACCTCGTCGGAAAAGGTCAGGGTGTGGAAATAGTGCAACAGCTTATGCTGATCCAGAAATTTGCGGAAGGCAGTTCCGGGGGTCATCCCGGTGTTGGAGATGAGGCCGATATTTAAACCCATGTCCTTAATTCCTTCCAGCACCGCAACACTTTCGGAGTGAGGAACGGGAGGATGCACGAAAAAAGGGTCGGAGTAAGCCCGCGTTATCTCCTGAATTATCTCCGGGGGCAGCCGGTCGGCCAGGTCCGGGCTGATCAAGTTGATGAAAATATCCACTTGCTCTTGGAAACTGACGTCCAGATTGTCTTCCCGGACCCGGTGGCAGTGGCGATAGCAGGCGCGATAAGCCTCCCGCAGGTACTCTATTGAGTAATTTTCGCCGAATCTTTTCAGGGCATCCTGGGTGCCTTCCAACCGAAGCTGAGCCCGTTGCCGGCCCAATTCCCGATTGTCCAGCAGCAGAGTCTGCCAGAGGTCGAAAGTCACGGCGGTTATCTGGCTCAATGCCGCTATCTCCCAGTGGGAAGGATCTTACAAGCTTGTTTTGGCTAACCAGACCTTACCACCGGCGTTGCGAGTATTCCAGCGCGGGCCAGGCGGGTTTGGCCAGTGATGAGGGTCCGGAACCCGGGTGCCCTACCCACACCGTCTAAATGGGAGGTCTGCGCTTGCTCCATTCGGTGGCCTGCTCGTAGGCGTGGGCGGCTCTCAGCACTGTTAGGTCGTCAAAGGGCCGCCCCGCCAGCTGCAGTCCTATCGGCAGTCCTTCCTCGGAGAAACCGCAGGGGACGGAAATAGCCGGGAAGCCCGTGATGTAGGGGCGGGTATATTGGGTAAGAGCCGCCGTGATGCCAAGGGTCTGGCCGCCTGCGTCCACGCTGGTCGACAACAACGGTGGGGCCGTGACCGGCTCGGTGGGACCGGCCAGCAGGTCAACCTCTTCCAGTAGCTGCGCCGCGGCACGATTAAACCTGGTTCGAGCCTGCTGCGCCTTGATGTAATCGGCGGCGCTTATGAACAATCCGGCCTCCAGACGTAGTCGAACCGGCGGATACAGCAGACCTCCATCCCGAGCCAGCAATTCCCGATGGTAGGCAGAAGCCTCGGCCATTAGGATAGTGCCGGAAATGGCCTGGGACTCCTCATACATGGGGAAGGAGATTTCAGAAACATTCGCCCCCAATTCCTCCAGCGTTTCTATCGCCTTCCGCGTGGCCCGTTCCACCTGGGGATCAAGGGCGGCCTCAAAATACTCCTTCACCACGCCGATGCGCAGTCCCCTAACGTCGCCGCTCAGTGCTGAGGTGTAATCCGGCACCGGCGCTCGGCTAGTGGTCGCGTCCTTGGGATCATGCCCGGCGATGGCGTTCAAGGCCAGGGCCGCATCCTCCACCGTGCGGACCATCGGGCCGGGGTGGTCCATGGACCAGGCCAGAGCCGTGAGACCGTGGCGGCTTACCAGGCCGTAGGTAGGTTTGAGGCCAACTATGCCGCAAAGGGCGGCCGGAATTCGCACCGAGCCGCCGGTATCGCTGCCCATGGTGATAGTGCATTGTCCGGCCGCGGTCGCCGAGCCGGACCCCCCGCTGGAGCCGCCGGTGTAACACTCCGGGTCCCAAGGGTTGTGCATGTGCCCGTAATCTGGGTTCTCCCCGGTAGGCCCGTAGGCGAACTGGTGCATGTTGAGCTTGCCGAGCAAGATGGCTCCCGCTTGCTGAAATCGGCTGGCTACGGTGCAGTCCTGGTCCGGTATAAAATTGTCGAAGATGCGAGAGCCGGAAGTGGTCTTCACCCCGGCGGTGTTGAATAGGTCTTTCAGGCCCACCGGAATACCGTGGAGCGGTCCTCTATATTGGCCGGACTGGATTTGGGATTCGGCCCGCCGGGCGGCAGCCAGCGCCTGTTCCGGAAGCAGTGTAATGAAGGAGTTGAGTACGCCGTCGGTGGCCTGGATGCGGTCCAGGTGGGCAGTGACCACCTCCACCGGCGATATCTCCTTTCGCCGGATTAAGCCGGATAGCTGGGCGGCGCTCAAATAACAGATCTCAAGAGGTTCCATAGCTGTCTCTCCCTGATTTGGAAACTGGGATCCAGGATCCGGAACTGTTGCTGGTAGGCTGTACTGCGCCGGGAAGGTACGATATGGGAAGGGCCGGTAGATGACAGGATGGTGCAGTTGCGACTCTAACGGGAACGCCGGCGGGGCTGACGGGCAGGTTAGCCCACGGGCCCGGGGTCGACGCTCGTGGCCTGGACCTCCGGCGGGGCAAAGGCCATCTCCGGTTCAAAGCCGGACACGTCAATTTGGGCGAGGGACTCGATACTGGCCAATACATTGACGACGTAGGGATAGAGCTCTTCCATATGCGGATCAGCCGAGTCCAATCCGGCCTGCTGTGCCAGATACAAAAAAGCTTCCTTGGACAATCTCCCTGGGGTCGCCATAGCTATCTCCTTAAAGCTGGTTGCCGAGCGCCAATTCCGGTTGGGCCGACGGAGGCTGGCAGACGCTGAATTTCCGAATCATTATTACCCACACCTGGGATTCTGGCAAATGGCTCCGCTGATTCCCCGATTTGTAAGGAGTCTACTGAAGGCTGTTAGTGTGGTGATGTCTTTCTTCAGCATTCTCTGGAGAAAGCAGGGTCGGGCAACAGTTGCCGGAGAAGAAGCTCTGCTATAGTAAGTGGCGTTGCGTTTCGCCAATTGCCGTATACCGCCTGCACCAACCCCGGTCTGGGGTTTTTTACGAACCGGTTTGGCGGCTAGAGCTACTGAAAACATCGGAGAGCCAGTTGTTCTGCACTAACTGCGGGAAAAATCTAGAGGATTCCCAGGCCGGCTTCTGCCCCGGTTGCGGCGCACCCACCGGCGCTGTCCGGGACCACTTCCGGGACCAATTCGCGGGAAACCCTGGGGCATCCGGGTCCGCCCGTCTGACGGTACCCTGGAGGGGCGGCCAGGTGGCCTGGGGGCTTCTCTACCTGGGTATTGGTGTCTTTGGCCTCCTCCTGATCGCAGGGATTATTCTGCTACTTACCAACGATTTGGACCAGATTCTATTTGCCTGGAGCTCCAGCCTGCTGCTGGGGCTGGTGATCCTCTTTATAGTGTGGTATCTGGGCTTGCGCCCGACGGGAGCAGCCGTCGCGCTCCTGGGTTTGCGGCCCACCAGTATCCCAGCCGGCCCCGCGATTCTCTGGACTATTGGGGCGCTGGTTTTGAGCTTTGCCTCCACATTTCTCTACAGCACCATCATAGAACGGATTGGAGTGGATTGGCTGCTGCCGCCGGACATATTCACCGATATAGTTTTTGACTGGTCCGAGGCGGTCCTCACCTTTATTGCTTTGGCGCTTTGGACACCTTTGACCGAGGAGCTGTTTTTTCGGGGGTTCGTTTTCGCCGGGCTGGTGCATCGGCTCGGCGTGACGGGAGCCGCCGTAACCAGCGCCATTATTTTCAGCGCAATCCATATTGAGCCGGGAGTGCTGATCCCAATATTCATCACCGGCTTGCTGCTGGCTTGGCTCTACTATCGCACCGGTTCTCTCTGGCCCAGTATTGCCGCTCACGCCGGCCAGAACGGCGCGGCGCTGTTGGCGACCATCTACGGCCCTACCCTCTCGTTGGGTTCAGTCTAACCTCAGTGCTATAATCCGATCCGTATTATGAATGCAGGAATCCAGCGAGGAGCCAATCCGATTCGGAGCGGCTGGTTACGTAGGTCCGGCGACCATGAGTAGCGACAGAATCAAACAGGCCTTTGCCGAGATAGAACGGGAGAAGAGGACCGGCTTGATCCTTTTCCTGACCGTGGGGTTCCCCGATTTAGCCGCAACTTTGGAGCTGGTACCGGCGCTGGTGGCTGCTGGCGCCGACGCTATTGAACTGGGAATACCCTTCAGCGACCCGATAGGGGAGGGGCCGGTAATCCAGGAATCCAGCTTTATCGCGCTGAACCAGGGAACAACCCTTCAGGACTGCCTGGATGTGGCCGCTCAACTCCGCAGTCAGGTCCCCCACACGCCTTTAATTTTGATGGGCTATTACAATCCGATTCTCCGCATGGGCGTCAAAGTCTTTGCCTCTCAGGCGGAAAAGGCCGGGGTCGATGGCCTGATAGTAGTGGACCTTCCCCACGAGGAGATCGGCCCTTTACACGCGGAGTGCGACCCCCGGGCCATCCCGATTATTCCGCTGCTCGCCCCTACCAGCTCCGACGCCAGCATCCAGGCCTCGACTGCCGCAGCCTCGGGATTCGTCTATTGCATCAGCCTCACCGGAGTGACCGGTGTCCGAGACCAGGTTTCGGAGGCGGGACTTGAACTGCTGGAACGGGTTCGCGCCCATACCTCGCTACCTCTGGCAGTTGGGTTCGGGGTCTCCCGAAGGGATCATGTCGAGGCCGTCTGCCGGCAAGCCCAGGCTGCGGTGGTGGGTAGCGCGCTGATACGGGTAATGCTAGAATCCCCTAGAGAGCAGCTAGTGGACCGGGCCAGCCGCTTCGTTGCCGAGCTGTCCGGTCGCCGAATATGAGGGTCTAAACCAAAGCCCAGGCGGGGACCCCATAATCATATACCCAAACACTGGGGCTATCATCCTGGTATTAGTTTTGGAGGCGCCGATCCATGTTAGCTTGCCGGGGCATCCGCGGAGCTACCATCGCAGATGCTAATACAGATACTGCCATTTACGCCGCCACCAGGGAGATGTTGCAGCAGCTCATCGATGCCAACGGTATTGAGGAGCAGGACGTGGCGGCGGCCTATTTTACTGCTACTCCTGATTTGAACGCCGGATTTCCCGCGGCCGCGGCCCGCCAGATGGGTTGGAATAACACCGCGTTAATGTGTTCCAGCGAAATTGCCGTTCCCAACAGCTTGCCGGCTTGCATTCGCGTACTTATACTGGTGAATACGGAGAAGCAAGCCAAGGACCTGGTAAATATTTACCTCAAGGGCACCGAAGTCCTGAAGCTCCAGGGAGTGGAGTCGGCTTGAGCAAAGCCGCGCCCGAAGCTCGGAATCCAGAGGCTGGAAAGCGGGACCTTAAAATTCGGAACTTGTGGGCTGGCACCAACTTGCGCCCCTTACCACTTTAGGAAGGTCACGTTAGAAAGGAATAATTACTTATGATTGTTGTATTGGCGCTGGATACTCCCCAAGAAGTGCTGGATGCGGTCAGGGATCGTATTGAAAGCCATCCTGGTCTAACCGCCCAGGTTTTCAACGGGGTCCAGCGTATTGTAGTGGGGGTTCTGGGCTCTATTCCTCCCGACTTGAAGGATGAACTGGAGGTGATTCCGGGAGTTACCGAGGTCGTGCCCATATCCAAGCCTTACAAAATGGCCAGCCGGGAATTTCACCCAGACAACTCGACGGTAACCGTGGGTGATGCCGTTATTGGCGGCCCGGAGCCGATAATTATGGCTGGACCCTGTTCGGTAGAAGATGAAGAGCAAATGGTCAGCACCGCCAAGGCGGTAAAGGCCGCCGGTGCCAAAGTGCTGCGCGGCGGCGCCTTCAAGCCTCGATCCTCCCCCTACAGCTTCCGAGGCATGGGAGTTGAAGGGTTGGAGCTTCTTTCCATTGCCAGCAAAGAAACCGGTCTGCCCATTATTACCGAGGTGATGTCGCCGGCCGATGTGGATACCGTGGCCCGATATTCCGACATTCTCCAAATTGGCGCCCGCAACATGCAGAACTACAATCTGTTGGACGAGGTGGGCCAGCTTGATAAGCCGGTGATGGTCAAGCGCGGCCTGGCAGCTTCTTACGAGGAATGGCTGCTGGCCGCTGAGTACGTAATGGCTGGAGGCAACACGCAGGTTATCCTCTGCGAGCGGGGTATCAGGAGTTTTGAGAGCTCCACCCGGTTCACCCTGGATGTGGCGGCCATTCCCGTGATCAAGCGTTTGAGCCATCTGCCCATCATTGGCGACCCCAGCCACAGCACCGGGCACTGGTACCTGGTCAGCCCGGTGGCGCTGGCCATCATTGCGGCCGGTGCCCACGGCCTGCTGGTGGAGGTCCATCCCAACCCAGACGTGGCGAAATGCGACGGGCCTCAGTCGCTGACCTTTGAAAACTTCCGCAGCATGATGGACCAGGTAAAGGCTGTTTCCGGTGTAACCAGGATAATGGCGGCCACGACCTAGTTCATTTACCGATTGCCGGTGCCCGATCTTCGGTGACGGAAGCCGGCGTACCAGCGAGGTAGCTTTAAGGGTGGGTATTGCTCCGCCCTTTCTTTTTGTCTAGCGGTTAATCTTTCCTCCGGCCCTCAATCGTGTGGTCCCACCTGCCATTGTCCCCAGTGTTGGCCCTCTGGGGAACAATTAAAAAAGCAGCGGCTCTCCTCCTATCTGAAACGGCCTCCCAGCCTCTCGGAACTTCCGTCTTTCCCCTAGCTGCTCACCTAGGACGAAAGGTCCGACCTTTTTTGCCCTCGGCGAGTTTTCGCGCCCCTCAACCAGAAGGGTGATTCCTCTTAGGCACCTCCCAGGCCCACCCACTGGGGAGTCCATATATCCGATGCTAACTTAGCTATTGGCATCGCGAAACAGCGATAAATAAGGACTCCTCCCAAGCCGATAAAAGGAAGCGCCCAGAACAAATTAAAAGATCCAATTGAAAAGAGGAATGAGGACATGAAGCTAAACATTAAGACCAAGCTAATCGGTGGATTTCTGGCGGTGGTGGGCCTGCTGGTGTTGGTTGCCGTCATCGGCTGGAACGGCCTCAGCGCCGTGAACGCCGCGACCGACCACATCGTGCACGAGCAGCTGCCCGAGGACGAGCAGTTGCGAGACCTGGAGTTGCAGGTGGCGCTGCAAGGCGAGCTTTACTTCGAGTACGCCTTGACCCTGGAAGAAGAGATTCTCGAAAAAGCCCGGCTTAAAACCGAGATAATCCGGGAAGAAGCGGCGCTGCTGGAGGAGGAGCTGGCCGGCGAGACCGAGATGCTGGCCCTGCTCCGCCAGTTTGAGCTGGAGTACGAGGAGTTTCACGCGGAATTGGAACTGGTTGCCGCCGACTTCGCCGCCGGCGACCGGGTTGGGGGAGTGGCAGCGATTCACATCGCCGCCGCCCAAGAGGAACAGTTGGAGTTGGAGCTGGCCGAGCTGGCCCATGAGGTAGAGTTGCAGATGGAAGCCTCCTTTGTAGGCGCCGAGCGCTCCTACCGCAACGCGCTCAATTTGATCATCGGGGTCAGCGTTGTTGCGGTGGTGGCGGCCCTGGCCCTGGGCTGGTTCCTGTCCCGCAGCATATCCAACGGCGTCGCCAGTGTCAGCAACGGCCTGCAGCGGATTTCGGTTGGCGACCTGACGGCAGAAGTTGACGTCCGCTCCTCCGACGAAATCGGTGACATGGCTCGCGCCTACGTCGAGATGCAGAATTATCTACAGGAGGCTTCCCAGATTGCAGAGCGGATTGGTGATGGGGACCTGTCGATGACAGTTAAGCCCCGTTCCGAGCAGGATACTTTGGGTAACGCCTTCTCCCAAATGGTCACCAACCTCCGCGGACTGGTCGGCCAGGTGGGTGGGACCGCGGACAAATTGTCCCAATCCAGCGACCAGCTTGCCTCCTCGGCGGAGCAGGTGGGTCGGGCTACTGAAGGGATTGCCACTGCCGCCCAGCAGGTGGCTACCGGCGCCCAACAACAGTCCCAGGGTGCCTCAGACATTGGCAATGGCATGAATCAGCTCTCTACCGCAATCGAACAGGTAGCCAGCGGTAGTCAGGAACAGGCCACCTCGGTGGACCAGGCCTCGAACATAGTGGCCCAGGTGTCCAAGGCCACCGGCGAAGTCGCCAGCAGCGCCCAGGCCGCCGCCGAAGGCGCCCGGGCAGCCAATGAAGCGGCTCGGGAAGGATCGGAGATGGTCGACAAGACGGTGGAAGGCATGGGCCGGATCAAGGCCGCCGTGGATGACGCCTCCCAAAAAATCACCGAGCTGGGTGACCAGTCGGCTGAGATCGGCAAAATTGTCGCGGTCATCGACGACATCGCGGCGCAGACCAACCTGCTGGCGCTCAACGCCGCCATCGAGGCCGCCCGGGCCGGCGAGCAGGGCCGGGGATTCGCGGTGGTCGCGGATGAGGTCCGCAAGCTGGCTGAACGAGTGACCGAAGCTACCAAGGAGATCGCCAACCTGATCGACGTGGTGCAGAAAGGTGTCGCCGAGTCGGTCAAGGCGACCGAGGAAGGGAGCAAGGAAGTGGGCGAGGGTGCCCAGCTGGCCGAGGAAGCCGGCAAGACTCTGAGCCAGATTATGTCCTCAGTGGCATTGGTGGCGGAGCAGATCGAGCAGATCTCGGCTGCTGCGGAGGAAGTGAGCGCCTCCAGCGACGAGATGGTCAGGAACATCGAGAGCGTCAGCGGCGTCACCGAGCAGAACTCGGCAGCCACCGAGCAAATGGCCGCCAACAGCACCCAGGTTTCCCAGGCAGTGGAAAGCATCTCTGGGATAATCGAGCAGAACAGCGCGGCTATCCAGGAGATGTCGGCATCGACCGAAGAAGTGAGCTCCCAGGTCCAGGAGGTGGTTTCCTCCAGCCAGGATCTGGACCGGATGGCCAAAGAGCTTCAGGAGGTCGTCGGCAAATTCAACACCGCCGACTCTAGAAGCTAGCTACCCAGCCACTAAGACTGGCTGATGATTAGGAAAGGCCGGGGAGGCTGGCACGGGCCGCCCTCCCCGGTACCTATCACCGGTAGCTATCAAACGAGTCGTCTGTCGCAGCCACTGGATTCTTATTTCTATACCTATAGAGGGGCAACCAGAAATGCAAACGCAAACCATTCAGCAGGACGAACAGCAATTGGTAGTATTTGACCTGGCGGACGAGGGATATGGGGTCGACATAAGCGCCGTCCGAGAGATTATTCGCCTGCAAGAAATTACCCATGTGCCCCGCACTCCTGAATTCGTTAAGGGTGTCATTAACCTGCGGGGAAAGGTGATACCGGTCATAGACCTGCGCAAGAGATTCGGGCTAGCAGTGGAGGCGGAATCCCAAGACAACCGCATAGTGGTGGTGGATATCGGGGATCAAGACATCGGCGTGGTCGTGGACGCGGTGACCGAGGTCTTGCGAATCCCCACCGATTCGGTGGAACCACCGGCTTCGGTCATCACCACCGCCGACTCCGACTACCTTTTGGGTATAGCCAAGCTGGATAGCCGGCTAATCGTTCTTTTGGACTTGCGGAAGGTGCTTTCCGAAGACGAGCAAGGCGCTCTTTCGGAGATGGACCTCACCGCTTAGCGGTGGCGGGGGCTGGGGACGGACCGGCCTCCGCCATCTGTAATTCCTGCCGGCCAGGGCTCTTCCCCACCGATGGGGAGCTGAATCCCTTCCCAAGAAGAGATGCGCTTCGTGGGCGGTTGTATTCGGAAGCGGTCGAATGTCGTAAATCCTGGCCAGAAACCAGGCAGCGATGCGTGAGGATACCATGGCAAAAGTACTGAGTGCAGATGACTCCGCGTTTGCCAGGCTGAATTGCAAAAAGGTATTAGCCCGGGGTGGGCACGATGTGTTGGAGGCCGCGAGCGGCTTCGAAGCATTGGCGCTCTACAAAAGTGAGCGGCCAGATGTAGTGTTTTTGGACATTACGATGCCGGACATGGACGGTCTCGCTGCCCTGGAGGAGATCATAAAATTTGACGCCGAAGCCCGAATTGCCATGGCCACCGCCATGGGCCAAAGAGTTTTTGGTGAAGCCCTTCCAGCCAGAACGGGTGCTGACCACAGTGGACAAGCTACTGGCTTAGACTCTGCCCGACCGGATGTCCCAGAAAAATTGTTGGGACTCCTGCGCAGCCAGGAGTCCCTCCCCCTGTCGGACTGGCTGGCCCCGTAGGCCCGGGCCTTGATCGACACCGCCACCATCGTCCCCGAGGGTGCCAACAGGCGGTCAAGCCCTTCTTCGTTCCCTGATACTTGCCGGGTAACCACTTTTCGCATAAGTCTCAGCCCCCTCGAGGCTTCCAGCGCGAAAAGCGAGTCAGGGGTGTCGGAGGAATTGATCTCCAAAGATGAGGATAAAAACCTCCCCCTGCCCTCCGGGCAGGCCGTGCCCATCTGGATGCATGTGGCCCATCAATTCAGCAGCCTAGAATGATATGGCCACTACATGAAGACCCAGCCCGACCTGCTCTTTGCTCCTTTATCAGCGCACAAGACGATGGGAAATGGCTGCCTTTTTTATTGGCGATGCATTAAAAAATCACGGTAACTGCATTTGAGCATTGGGAGGTGCTGCCCTCCTCACAGACATAATAGTTGTAGGAACCACCTCCCTTTTTGCCGATGTTGTCCGTATGCGAGCCGTCATTATCACTATCACTACTGGTTAGTACAAGCGTGCTTTCGTCCCGGTAAATATCAACCTTGGTACCCGTTGCGCCGCTCCATTCGAGGTCCACGTGATGTACGCCTTTAACCTTGTAGCCAGTGGCGGCCAGGGTGATGCCATCAGGCGTTATGACTTGGACCTCGTTGGAGTAGGCTGAGGAGCCGGAACCGTTAAAGGCGCGGGTTCGGTAGTAATAGGTGCTGCTGGGAGCAACCCCAGGGTCCATGTAAGCCGTAGCGTCGGCCTCTGCCATGCCTATGACACCCCAGTTACTACCGCCATCCAGGGAACGTTCGATCTCAAACCCGCTTTCGTCGGCTGAGGGGTGGGACCAGACCAGGTCTACTTTGGTAGGTGCTACCGCCACCCCACTTAAATCAGTGGGAGCAGCCGGAGGCTCACCCGGATAGGTCTCGGAGCTGATGAACATGTGGTCGACGTGAAGGCTGTCCAAGCTCTTGTTGCCTGGCGTCTGGTCGGTGTCCGATGCTTGGATATAAACCAGCCCCTTGGTGGTGTTGGGCAGGACGTAAGACTGATAAGCATTGTCATCGGAGGTCTTGATGACTGTCAGCATGTAGGTGTAAGTCGAGTCATCTGTCGAGTAGGCGAATTCGAAATCGTCACCGTCCGCCGATGAGCTCCGGTGGGCGTCAAGGGAAAAGGTCACCACGTTGCCACCTCGGACGTCGAAAACCCACTTGTGCAGGAGATAGCTGTGACGCTTCGACGGTTTGCCACCCGAAGTGCGCTCGGTGATTACCTCCTTCCCGTTATCGTTCGACCAGGTATCAGTATAAGAGCCAGCAACAGTGCCGGCGATCCGAATCTCGGTGTAGGCCACCTCTGCCACGTATGGGGGCGGGGCCTCAGTGGTTGCCGCGGCAGAATTGGAATAGCCGGAACCTCCCAGGCTATTGTAGCTGCGCACATGGAAGTTGTAGGTGGTGCTGGGTTCTAAGCCATTGGCAGAGTAGCTGGTGGCATTGGTCCCAACCGTGCCGACCAGCTGCCAACTCCCTCCGTCAAGCGACCGCTCGACCTCAAATCCATTTTCATTGTCAGCGTTGTCGGACCACACCAGTTCGATCTGGGTATCAGATACCGCCGTGGCGATTAGGCCTGAAGGAGCCGCCGGAGGGTTGGTCGGGGCTTCACCGCTGACCCGGAAATTGGCCACGGTGTAAGCCGTGTTGTCAATAGAGCGGGCGTTGTCCGCCGAGTTGGCTGGATCCGTGTCGTAGTCGATACCGGTTGGTTGACCATTGTACAGAACATCCGGGTTGGAGAAGCCCTGGAACTTGGGACAGCCACATCCATTGTTGTAGGCCATGATGGTGCGGAAGGACTTGTCAACGGCCTGATAGCCATAGGAGTACAGGTAGGCGGGGGAGCTGCTGGAGTTGGCCCGATCATGGTGGCTGCCGATGTTATGACCCAGCTCGTGCCCGAAGGTGTAGGTTCCGGTGGCGCAAGACCGGTGATCCACCGCGAATGCCGAGGATGCGAAACCGGACGAAACGTAGCTCATCAAGTAGGCAATGCCGCAGTAGTTGCCGCTGGCCTCAATCAGGCTCACCTGGTCGGCCGCATAGGTATCCCGCCACAGGTGCACTTCGTCCATGTATCCGTCGGTCTTTCCGCGCAGGCGGCTCAGGTCAAGGCCCATGTCGCCTGTCTCTACGTAGCTCACTTCGGCCGTGTGGACCAGACGTATTCGGGGATAAATCAAACTGTTGGCGAAAGCGGTGTTGGTCTCATCGACTGCCAGAGCGATAAGGGCTTCCATGGCCACCGTGCCTCCCTCGGCTTGCCTAGCCGCCGGAGTGTAGACAACCATGACATCGATGATCGAGCCATCATCGGGCGTCTCTGCTGTGACTAGCGATGTACTGGTGGCTTCTTCCTCGCCGGGAGACCCCACCGGAATTGGGTCCGCGTGAGGGGGCAACCCACCCTCATCGATCTGATAAATGGCATGTACATCATCTCCAACATAGCGCACCTGATAGACGGCGCCTGGAAGGACGATGTTGCCTACCATTACCTGGTCGTTTCTGATTACCAACGTAACACGACTATTTTCCACATCCTGAATGGTGCCATGCCAGGTGTAATTACCGGCCCTGCGACCGGCAACGTGATCCCGTTGGGCCACGTAAGAAGTATCGTCGAAGAGGTTCAGCAGGACCAGATCAGTTGTATCCCCAGTTGTATCGGGAGAAAGCAGGTCAAAGTCAGGTAATACGTACCTGGTACGAACAATGGAAGGATTATCTGATGGATCGTGGCCGTCAGGAGCGGGAGCATCAACGAACAAAGGTGGGTCACCACCAAGGTTGACGCCGGCGTGAATGCGTTCCCCGATTCCAAGTCCGAATAGCATAAGGCCCATTAATACTGCGAGAGTACCTGTCATGATGATCAGTCTGGGCATAGCTCATGCCTCCCTGTAAACGAATTAATTGGCCCAACAACACCCTCCAGCACGCCTTGCTGCCTCCCTCGAAGGCATTAGGGCTATTAAACATTGCGCTATGGATATTGTGAGCAAATGAGGTTGCAAACCCGGTAAACGGGACGTTTGGACTGTAGAGTGTTAGTCGATAAAGGGTGTAAACCGTGATGAAACGGTCACGGCAGGGGAGATGGCATAAACCTATCAGATCACAGTGTCCGCCAGAATTCCTTGACTTCCCGGCCCACCAGAGCGTCTATAGTCATGCCGCTATATCCATAAAGGAGAAACCATGACCGCACAGACTCTGGTCTGCGGTCCTTAGGACGGCCGCCGGAAGCGCGTGGACAGATTTCTCAGTTGGGTTGGCCAGATGAGTAGCGGCAATCGCAGACTGGACAATCTGGAGTCCAACCTGCCCCCCGACAGGCCGTGTTACTCCGGATGGCGGACGCTCATCAGCTAGGGAGCTTGGAAGAACATTCTCACAAAATGAGGACCCAACCCGACAATGCCTGGCTGATACGCCGCATCGGTGACCAGATGACGGCTGAGGTGGAGCAAGCCTTGAAGGGAAGATGCCAGGGAGGCTATCAACCGGGCTCTGCGCCGGGCGGATCTGGATGTCCTCTTCCTATTTTTCCTCCACCAGCGAGCCAACAGACGATTGGTAGAGAGGGGGCGTTATTTTGCGACCCACTACTTGACGCTGGCCCAGCAATTAAGCGCCGTGGTGCGAGAGTAGGGCTACAACGATCATGCCCGTTGGAACCGGAGATGGCCGGGTTGCGGATGCCCAATCCCCTGGATCCGGAAACGGCCCAGGCAGTGGACGCTGCTATCCAGAATCACGTGATTCCCTGGGAGGATCTGGAGGAGAGCGACGATGTGGCCGGTTGGGTCACCAACAGCTTTGTGGCTGAAGGCGGGACCGAGCTGCCCAAGGGGACCTACCGGTGGAATCCCGAATACACCGGTTTCTTTACGCCACCGGACCCGGAAGAGGTAAAAGCTCGCTTCGAAGATCAGGGAAGCTACGACAAATTCCTGGCAGGGGAGGACTATTCCTACGGCCTGGCCGACGTCACCAACGCGGAATTCAGCGCACACTATGAAACAATAGTGTCTGCCATGAAGAATTTGGGCTTGGACGGCCTGATGGTGGAGCTGCCCACGGTGCCTCATCTCTTCTTGAGAGACGCACCCCTGGTCGAAGGTGAGTGGATTGACCGGTACGTGATGGAACTGGCCGAGTGGGGCGCTCGGTTGGCGCAGCGGGGCCTGGTGGTGGAGGAGTCCGACGACCCCCATCCCCTGGCCTGGTTCCGGATCACCAACCCGAAGGAAGGTACGGAAGCTAGTGATGACCTGACCAACAAGCTGTGGCAGCAGACTGAGAAGCACTTGGACCGGTTCCCTGGCCGGACCCGGGCGATTGATGGACGCAAGCACCTCATCTGGGAAGACTACCTGGGCTGGC
>JADFQT010000226.1 GCA_022561675.1 Chloroflexota bacterium | reverse complement strand
AGTGCTCCATGGTGCACACCCTTCATCATGTCTACGAAGGTACGCTGGCTGCGCCAACCACTGCCCATCAGGTGCAACGGCCGCGATTGTAGTAAGGAGAGGTCCATTTCGGCGCGGGCTCCGGAAGTAACTCCAGTGATGACCAGCCTGCCCCCGGGCTTGAGGCACATCAGGTTTTGCTCCCAGACATCGGCGCCCACGCAGTCGAACACCAAGTCGACGCCCTTCCCGCCGGTCATTTCCTTAACCTTTTGACTGAAATCGGATGTCTCCCGGTAATTAATGACTTCGTCGGCCCCCAGCTCCCGGGCCTTTTCCAGCTTCCAATCACTGCCAGCCGTGGTGATCACCCTGGCGCCCACCATCTTCGCGATCTGGATCCCCATGCTGCCCACGCCGCTGCCTGCCGCTTGAATTAGCACGTCATCCCACGGGCGCACTTGGGCCTGCGTGATCAAGCAGTGCCACGATGTGTGGGCAACAATGGGCAGGGCTGCCGCTTCGGTGAAGCTCATGGACTCTGGTATTACATGGGCGTTGGCCGCCGGAGCGGTGACGTACTCGGCATGGCCGCCGTCAAGGTCAACTCCGATACGCTTCTGGTTGTGGCAGTATTGGTCCAGTCCCAAAAGGCAATTTTCGCAGCTCCCACACATTACCCGGTTGTTTAACAGCACCCGGTCGCCAACCTGTAGCGCCGTTTGGGCTTGGGGGCTGATGGCCGCAATCTCTCCAGCGACGTCGCAGCCCAAGATGCGGGGCAGCGGCCCCCGGTAGGTACGGCCCTCTCGCAGGTTTACGTCCAGCCGGTTTAGCGCGCTAGCCCGTACCCGGAGCATTACTTCTCCGTGACCCAACTCGGGTTCGGGGCGGTCGCCGTAGGTTAGCTGCTCGGGCCCACCATGCTGGTCGATAAATACTGCTTTCATTGGTACTCCTTCTAAAACGCGGTCAACCTCGATGGAATCGGGGCCGCCGGGGGTGAGCCCCCGGTTGAGAGCTGAAGGCTTCCGTTGGAAGACGAATCTTACGCCGCGAAACAAGGGGAGTCAAAAGAACCGATTGGCGTATCGGTCACCCCATTTCTTAGCGCTGGCAGCTGATGGCTGATTGCTCTCCTAAAGGGTTCCCGCATTGACTGAGTTTGGCCGGTCGGGTACACTGCGGCGCGGCCTGGGGCCGATCCTACGGCGCTGCTCGAGAGAGTGTGGAAGAATGTCCCGCGACTCAGACTTGGATCAAAAAACGGTCTTGCAAGCCATCGGTGTCCTCAAGAGTCACTACCGGAGTTTCCCCTTGGAATCCCAAGTTTGGGCACGGTCGGGCCACCGCCGTAGCCCTTACCGGGCGCTCGTCCTCTTTGGCCTCAGCTCCCGCACCAAAGACAAGCTGCTGGTCGATACATGCCGGCGGTTCTTCCAAGAGTTCCCAAATCCTAAGGCCATGCTTAATACCTGGCCGCGCCACCGTGCCGCCGTGGCACGCGTCGTAAGAACAGGGCAGATGCGGTTTATCGACTCTTTAGTCTCAAAGTTGAAGGAAAGTGGTGGGTCTGTCCCCGCAGACCGGGACGGCTTAATGGCGATCTTTGGAGTGGGCGAAAAGATAGCCGAGTGCGTGGCCGCCTACGGTTGGGGCCAAGAAGCGTTGCCTTTGGACGGTAACTGCTGCCGAGTGATAGAACGCTTGATGGGGCTAACCTCGACTAATCGGACCGGTAGTAATTCCGGGGTCAAATCCTGGAGCGCCAAGGTCCTCCGCCGGTGGCTCAAAGCCACCTACGTTGAGCACCGGGAATGGATGACCGCCCTGGGCGTCGCCATGATCGATGTTCACGAGCTGCTTAGGCTGCATGGTCAGATGCTATGCGGCCGACGCCCAGATTGCGCCAGATGCCCTGTGCCCGGCTGCCGTTCCCGCCGCCAGCAGTACTCTGAATCCGCGGAGCCGGGTATCGATGAGTCCCTCTGGGAAGATTGGAGAGAGCTGTTGTTGGAGCGCTCGGCCTCGTCTGAAGAAGGGGTAATTGGGCAGGCGGCAGGGATCATGGAGCAAGAAAAATGACCATTCTCAAGGCGCCCTGACCTGACGAGTGACACCACTCCGGAAATCACTCTTGGCGTTTCCCACAGCGAACTCCCAGTTCTCGCTCTAATGCCGACCTGAAAGCAGTCTGCCGCAGGCAGGACAATCCCCCTCGGGCGACTTTCGCCGGGCCGTAAAGTGCCCTTTTGAGGCATCTGAACCGGTATGGCGGATCTGCTTCGACCTTGCTTTAGAAAATAGCTAAAAGTAGAATCGAAATTAGGGTATCTAATTGGTAACATCATTGTGATGGGCCGTTTAAGCTGGCCTCTCAGGGGGGACTGTGGAATGGTAAGGGTACTTATAGTAGAGGATGAAGGCCTCTTCCGCGACATGCTCAAGACATATTTGGGCTCCATCCCCAACCTGGAGGTGGTGGAGGCCGTTTCCGACGGGGAGGCGGCCATCGAAGCGGCCGATAGGCTGCAACCCGATGTTGTCCTGCTGGACATTGAGCTAGGCAGTCAGCCCAACGGTATTGCTGCGGGCCGGGCGATTAAACAGCAGAATGGCAACATCGGGATCATAGTGCTTTCCGCCCACAAGGAGCGGGAGTACCTCAGTTTGGTGGCCAAAGAGGAATATTCGGGCTGGTCTTACCTGTTGAAACAATCGGTCAGCGACGCCAGTGCCTTGGTGCGAGCGATAGAGGGAACTGCTTCAGGCCTGGTGGTCATGGACCCTTGCGTGGTAAATAATATGAAACCCCGCTCCGGCTCCATCACCTCCAGGTTGACACCCCGCCAGCAAGAGGTATTGGCAATGATGGCCCAAGGCTACAATAACGCAGCCATCGCCGAGAAGCTTGTCCTGGGGACCAAGTCGGTGGAGAATTACATAAACGCTATCTATCAGGAGCTAAGCCTGAACCACGACGACTCCCTTCATCCGCGAGTGCAGGCCGTCTTAAGCTACATAAGAGATAGCTCCTGAGTATTCGACCAGAATATGGTTAAGATCTGGCCTACCCTGGCGAGGGGCCAATCGAACTAATGCCCGCCAGGAAGCAGTCTGCCGTCCGCCTGCGGCGGAGACCCTCAACCCCGGGTCCGCCGGAGGCCGACGGCGCCGAGGGCCGTTAACACAACCCCATCGCTGGGGCAAGCTCTGGGAGGGATTTCCAGAGAGATGTCACATGTCAAATTAATTCTGCAAACATACTTAGCATTGCTGGGCGGTCAAGCCGGACTATATCTTGCCAGTGTATCCAGCGGTCTACCCAGCCGTCCGGGAGGGAGAATCGATGCCGATAATCTACCACCTCATCAGAAGGGCAGACTGGGAAGCCGCGAACTCGACGGGTGAGGTCAAGCCCACCAGCTTGGAGGAGGAGGGGTTCATTCACTGTTCCAGGGACGAGGAGCAGCTCAGGGCTGTTGCCCGGCGGCTCTACAGCGGGATAGCCGACATGCTGGTGCTGGAGGTCGACACCGAATTGCTTGCTTCCCCGCTTAAATACGAGCCAAGCCGGTCGGGAGAAATCTACCCGCATATTTACGGTCCCCTCAACACCGATGGCGTCGTGGGCGTCCGGGCAATTGAGAGCTATGGCTGAGCAGGTCTACCGTCATTTACCACAGAGCCCGCAGAGAACACAGAGTTTTAAACATTCTCGATTTGGTTTATCGGGTTCTCTGTGGTGAAAAGCCAAGGCCAGGGTTTATACGCTGATGGTGCTATCCGCGATCATCACAACGAATAACAGCGCCAGGTACAGTAGTGAGTAGAGGTAGAGTTTTCTGGCCTGCCGGGTGGTGGAGTCCCTCTTCAACTGCCAGGCCAGCCCAACGAATATAGCTCCCAGTATTGCCGCCAGCCCCAAGTAGACCCAGCCCACTGTGGCAGTAGCGGCGAACAAGAGGGTCAGCGCGACGAGGACCAGCGAGTAAGCGAAGATTTGCCAGACAGTTTCCTCACGGCCTGCGACCACGGGAAGCATGGGAATGCGGGCTTTTTCGTAGTCCTTCTGGATCAAGAGGGCCAAAGCCCAAAAGTGCGGCGGAGTCCAGAAAAATACGATAGCAAATAAGTACAGCGCCGACAGATCCAATCCGCCGGTTATCGCGGCCCAACCCACCACAGGGGGGATGGCGCC
>JADFQT010000225.1 GCA_022561675.1 Chloroflexota bacterium | reverse complement strand
GGCGGCCGCGAAGGCAACTCTGGATATAGCGGCCTTCAGCACTTGCTGCTCTATTTGAGCCCCTACACCATCCTCTACAGCGGGTATTGGAGGAAATTCGCTGGCATCGGCGCCGTTGATTCGCGCCTCGGCTCGGCCGCATTTAAGCTCTAGGACCCCGGTGCCAGGCAGCAACTCCAAGTCTATGCGGTCGTTGGGCAGGGAGCTTACAAACTCGGACAGCAAGCGAGCCGGAACTGTGATCGAGCCTTCCTCCTCGATCATCCCCCCAACCCAAGTTGTTATGCCAATTTCCAGATTGGTGGCCGAAAGCTTGAGCATCGACTGGTCGGTGCTGAGAAGCACGTTTTGGGTGATCGGCAGGGTCGATCGAGTTGCCACCGCCCGGCCCACGATACCCAGGCCACGGCTCAAATTTTCTTGGAGACAGGAGAGTTTCATTACTCGCTCGCTTTGAATTAGGGTAAGAATTGGGCTTTTGCCCGCTGCCAACTCCGCCGCATCACAAGACCTTGGCAATTTGGCGTGTCCGCTATTATTGCACCCGATTAGATCAAAAACAACCGGCGCTTCGACTCCGGGGAGGCGCAGCTTGGGGAGGTTTTTCCGGGACGTATTTCAGTTAGAAACCTCCGTCCGGCTTGTCATGCCAGTTTGTTATAATGTACGGCGACCCGCCCGTTTTGCACCCCGGCTCCAATACTCTTTCTCCGAGGGAAACGTGACCGAACTGCTTTTTCTTGTGGACAGCTACACCAGGGAATTCCAGGCCCAGGTTACCGAATTGGCGGATGATGGTGTTGTCCTGGACCGCACCGCCTTCTACGCTGGCGGCGGCGGTCAACCCTACGACACCGGTGTGCTGGTAGCCGGCGAGGCAAGATTCCAAGTAACCCGCGTCGGCCGTAAAGATGGCAAGATAATCCACCAGATACACGGGTCCCTTCCCCAAAAAGGCGCCGAAGTCCAGGGAATCCTCGATTGGGAGCGGCGATATTTGTTGATGAGGACCCACACCGCGCTCCACATCCTCTGCGGGGTGGTGTGGAGGGACTTTGGCGCCAAGGTTACCGGTGGAGACATGCAGCCTGGCACCGCCCGCATGGATTTTGAACTGGATCAGATGACCTCCCAGTTTGCGGAGGAGGTCTCGGAAAAGATTAACGCGGAAGTGAAAGCGGCCCGCCCGGTGCATGTGGGCAACTTGACCAGAGAGGAGGCGGAGCGGGAACCGGATCTGATCCGGACCAAGATCAACCTGCTGCCCTCCGGAATTCGGGAGGTTCGGACCATCGATATATCCGGGCTGGATCTGCAGGCCGACGGCGGAACCCACGTGGCCAACACTCGAGAGGTGGGGACGATCAACGTGGTCGGCCACGAAAGCAAAGGCCGAATAAACAAGCGGCTGCGGATAGCCCTGTCCAAAGCTGAAGCCGCATCTTGAAGCTACAAAACCAACCTATGTTTCGGCGCACAGCAACGCCCAGCGGCGGCTCCACCGCTCAGCTTAACCTCCATCTGGTATCGGAGCGGGTTTGCGACGGAAGATTGGAGGCCATCCTTCTCTAAATGTCCAAAAGGATCATCGGCATCGACGTAGGCGGCACCTTCACCGATATAGCCTTGTTGGAAGATGGGCGTCTCAGCATCCACAAACTCCCCTCCACCCCGGCAAACCCTTCCCTGGGCGTCAAGCAGGGAGTTTCCGAGGCCCTCCAGGGCTTGGACCTTTCTGAAGGCTCGGCGGACGGTGAACCTGTGGCGCAGTTTGTCCACGGATCTACCGTCGCCACCAACGCGCTGCTGGAAGGAAAGGGGGCTCGTACTGCCCTAATAACAACCCTGGGGTTTGAAGACGTGCTGGAGATCGGCCGTCAGAGCCGGTCCGAGCTGTACAACTTCAAGCTGGAACGCCCGCCCGCCCTGGCTCCCTGGGAACTAAGATTCGGACTATCGGAGCGCGTGGACTACACCGGCGCGATCCTCGAGGACCTGACCCAAGAAGCGATCCAGGCCCTACTACCTCTCTTAGCAGACGCCCAGGTCGAGGCGGTAGCCGTCTCCATGCTTTTTTCCTTCCTCAATCCTCTGCATGAGCAGATGGTGGGCCAGGCTTTGGAGAAATTGCCCAATCCACCCTTCGTTTCCATCTCCAGCCAGGTGCTACCCGAGTTTCGGGAGTATGAGCGGACCAGCACCGTGGTCACCAACGCATATGTTGGCCCCTTGATGGCTCGCTACCTGGGAGAGATGGAGGAATCCCTCGGCTCCAATCTTCGAATCATGCAATCCTCTGGCGGCAGCATAACCGCCAGCCTGGCTTCGCAACAGCCGGTGCGCACCATCCTCAGTGGTCCGGCAGGAGGCGTCGTCGGAGCCTTCCACACCGGGGTCCAGGCCGGCTACCCGGACATCATAACCCTGGACATGGGCGGAACCTCCACCGACGTCTCCCTGTGCCCCGGCCGCATCAAGGAAACAACATCCGCCACGGTTGGGGAATACCCCATCAGCGTTCCCATGATCGAAATTCACACCGTTGGCGCCGGCGGAGGCTCCATTGCGCGGGTCGACTCCGGCGGCGCGCTGGTCGTAGGCCCGCAGTCGGCAGGAGCCGATCCCGGGCCTGCTTGCTACGGAAAGGGCGACAACATTACGGTTAGTGATGCCAACTTGATCCTCGGCCGCTTGCAGCCCGAGCATTTTCTGGGCGGGCGCATGGTCCTGGACGTAACCCGCGCCCAGAGATTGCTTGATGATTTGGCATCACAAATTGGCGTAACAACTGAGGATGCCGCCCTGGGTATCATCCGCGTGGTAAACGCCAACATGGAGCGAGCCATTAGAGCCATCTCCCTGGAGCGAGGCTACGATCCCCGCCGGTTCACCCTGGTTTCCTTCGGTGGCGCCGGCCCGATGCACAGCTGCGAATTGGCCGAGGAGTTGGGTATCCCGCGAGTTCTGGTGCCGGCTTACCCCGGGGTTCTCTCCGCCCTTGGAGTGGCCATTGCGGACGTCGTGAAGGACTATTCCCGAACGGTAATGCTGCGGGGAGACGAAATCAACCCGGCCCGGCTCGAAGAGGAATTCCACGGAATGGAGGGCCTGGCCCGAGAGCAACTCAGCCAGGAAGGGCTTCCAATGGCGCAAATGGTCGCTCGCCGTAATCTGGACGTTAGATATTTGGGCCAATCCTTCGAGCTTACCGTAGATTACCCCAAGCGCCCCACCTCCGGTAATTTTCAGCGTTCTATTGGCGCCAGCTTTTATCGGGCCCACCTTCAGCGATTCGGCTACGCCGACCGGGCCCAGCCGGTGGAAATAGTGAACCTGCGGCTAAAGCTGGTGCTGCCGGTGGAAAAGCCTCGGCTGACTTGGGAAAGCATCGGTGATGGCGACCCGTCGGCGGCTCTGACGGGACAGGCCCGGATAATTTTTCGAGACGGCCCTATAAAGACGCCGATGTACCAGAGGGACCAGCTAAAGCCGGGTAATCGCCTGACCGGTCCGGCCCTCCTGCTGCAGCTGGACGCGACGATCGTCCTTTCGCCCGGCTGGGCTGGAACCGTGGACTCTTTCGGCAATCTGGTGGCGGAGCGGGTTTGATCTTTTTTGAAGACGATAGCCGCCGAGCCACGGCAGCGCCCACCGAAATCGGAAGCTGCAATGCCTTCAATTTCGACAAATAAGGGAGACCGGACCTATGCCCCTCACGACTAATGACCTCTCCGACCTCTCTGTGCTGGCCGTCTTCGCCCATCCCGACGACGAGGGCTTTGGCGTTGGCGGGACCCTGGCCATGCTGGCCAGCCGGGGCGCCCGGATCACCCTGGTGTGCGCCACCAACGGCGACGTGGGCGAGATCAGCGATCCGGCGCTGGCGACACCGGAAAACCTGGCCCAAGTTCGGCAGGAGGAGCTGCGGCAAGCAATGAAGGTAACCGGCGTCTCCGACGTCAGGTTCCTGAATTACCGGGATTCCGGCATGGACGGCACGGCGGATAACTCCCACCCGGCATCTCTGAACCAGGCCCCAGCCGGGCAGGTAAGCGCCCAGCTGGCCAAAATCATTGAAGAGCTGCGGCCCCGCCTGGTCCTCACCCATGACCCCACCGGCGGGTACGGGCATCCCGACCACCGAGCAATCCAGCGCCACACCACGCAGGCTTTCACCCAGACTGTCAACCGGTCCGGGG
>JADFQT010000224.1 GCA_022561675.1 Chloroflexota bacterium | reverse complement strand
TCCTTGGGACCGAATGGCATTATCGGACCAGCCACCGACCTGGATGGCGTCCGTTCCTCTGTCCCCGCTCCATGGAAAAGGCATCTTCCCGAAGGCACCATCAAGCTGGTCCTGCTGTTATGCAGCATCGTTTCGATCCTGACCACTGTTGGCATCGTCTCCGTTTTGTTTTACGAGGCGGTCCTTTTCTTCCGCGAGGTCTCGATCCTGGAGTTCATCACCGGCACCAAGTGGACGCCCCTCTTCGCATCCCAACACTTCGGCATCTGGCCCTTGTTAACCGGTACCCTGCTCACCACGGTGGGAGCGATGCTGGTAGCCCTGCCCTTGGGGCTGCTCAGCGCCATTTACCTCAGCGAATACGCCCCCGACCTGGTCAGGCAGGTGCTCAAGCCCGTATTGGAGGTTTTAGCCGGTATTCCCACGGTGGTTTATGGCTTTTTCGCTCTGCTTTTTGTCACGCCGATTCTACGGAGCATCTCGGATGATATAGCCATTTTCAACGCCCTCAGCCCGGCCATCGTAATGGGCATAATGATCCTGCCCATGGTTTCCAGCCTCAGCGAGGATTCCATGCGAGGTGTGCCCCGATCTCTGCGGGAGGCAGCCTATGCCTTGGGTGCCACCAAGCTGGAAGTGGCGACCCGAGTGGTGGTCCCGGCGGCTCTCTCCGGAATAGTAGCGGCCTTCATCCTGGCCATGTCCCGCGCCATCGGCGAGACAATGATCGTCGCCATTGCCGCCGGTAGTAACCCGGACTTCACCCTAAATCCCCTGGTACCCATACAAACTATGACCGGCTACATTGTCCAGGTGATTTTAGGGGACGCACCCACCGGTTCCCTGGCGCACAAGACCATCTTCGCGGTGGGCAGCAGTCTGTTCATCATCACGCTGGGAATGAATCTGGTCAGCCAGGCGGTCGTCCGAAGATTCCGGGAGGCCTACGAGTAGTGGCGATAGTCGAGCCCACCGACTTTCAACGCCGCATGGTCCGCCGCAAGTGGCAAGGCCGGGCCTTTCACTTGCTGTGTCTATTGGCCATCCTAATCGGTCTCTCCATGCTGGGGGCTCTGCTATACAACATCATTTCGCAGGGTTGGGACCACATCAATTGGCAATTTCTCACTGGTTTTCCTTCCCGGCATCCGGAAAGGGCGGGGATTTACGGCCCGCTGGTGGGTAGCGTCTATGTTGTTTCCATAGCGGCGGTCACCTCCTTTACCCTGGGAGTTGGAGCCGCCATCTTTTTGGAAGAGTACACGACCCGGGGTTGGTTCGTGCGGGTTGTTCAAACGAACATATCCAATCTGGCCGGAGTCCCTTCGATTGTCTATGGGCTGTTGGGGCTGGAGATATTTGCCCGCACTCTTGGTCTGGGCAGCAGCGTGCTGGCGGGCGGACTCACCATGGCTTTGCTGGCCCTGCCGATAGTAATCATCGCCGCGGAAGAGGCCCTGCGAGCGGTGCCGCCCTCCCTAAGGGAAGGAGCGTATGCCCTGGGAGCCACGCGCTGGCAGACCATCTGGCACCTGGTGTTGCCCCAGGCTTTCCCCGGAATACTCACCGGCGTCATCCTGGCGGTGAGCCGGGCCATTGGTGAGGCCGCGCCGTTGATAGTGGTAGGAGCGGTGGCCTTCATCCCCTACGCCCCGGACGGCCCGCTCAGCAACTTCACCGTGCTGCCGCTACAGATATTCAACTGGATATCCCGACCTCAAGCTGAGTTTCACGAGGTCGCGGCCGCCGGTATCCTGGTCTTGTTGGCAGTGCTGCTGTCGATGAATGGCGTCGCCGTGCTGCTGCGATTGAAGTTTCAAAAGAGCTCGGAAGGCTGAAGTGGGAGAGTTGAGGCTGTGGTAGACGGGTCAGCGGCTGTCCGGGCAATCGATTTGAGCGTTTACTACGGCTCCAACCAGGTCATTTCCGGGGTGAACCTGGATGTGGCCCGCCACAAGATCACGGCAATCATCGGTCCATCGGGTTCCGGAAAGAGCACCCTGCTGCGCTGTTTCAACCGGATGAACGACCTGATTCCCAGCTTCAGAATGTCCGGTCAGGTGCTATTTGAAGGCCGGGATCTGTACGCGCCGGACGTGGACCCCACTGAAATTCGCTACCAGGTAGGCATGGTGTTTCAGCGGCCCAATCCCTTTCCCAAGTCAATATTCGATAACGTGGCCTTTGGCCCCCGAATTAACGGGTTCCACGGCGACCTGGAGGCTCTGGTAGAGCAGTCTCTGCGGCGGGCCGCCCTGTTTGATGAGGTTAAAGACCGGCTCAAGAGTAGCGCTCTGACACTGTCCGGCGGCCAGCAGCAGCGTTTGTGCATCGCTCGGGCCCTGGCGGTAAGGCCCCGGGTGATTCTGATGGATGAACCCTGCTCCTCTCTGGACCCGATGGCTACGCTGGCCATAGAGGAGCTGATGCGGGAGCTTTCGGAAGACTATTCCATTGTCATAGTTACTCACAACATGCAGCAGGCGGCCCGAGTTTCGGATTTCACCGCCTTCCTTATGGGGGATGAAAAGCGGGTCGCCGAGCTGATCGAGTTCGACGAGACCCGGCAGATTTTCACCAACCCGGCGGACGAGCGGACAGAAGCCTACATTACTGGGCGGTTCGGTTAGGCCGGCTGCCAATCCCGGCTGCCAAACAGGGAGGCGAGTGTGCTTAGGGCAGATTTTGATCGAAACTTGAAGCTGCTGCAGGATGACCTCATCGAGTTGGGGAACCTGGTGGGCCAAGCCATCACCCAAGCCATGGACGCTCTGAAAAACCGGGATTTGGCCGCCTCCCAAAGGGTCGTGGCGGAAGATGACGTCATCGATCAGAAGCGGTTCGAGCTGGAGGACCAATGCATTGACCTGATCGCCACGCAGCAACCAATAGCCATAGACCTTCGCACCTTGATGGCTGTGCTGCACATTTCGGTAGAGCTGGAACGCGTGGGCGACTACGCCGAGGGCATCGCCAAGGTAACCCTCATGATGGGAGATGAGCCCGCTTCCAAGCCTCTGTTCGACCTACCGCTGCTGGCGGATAAGGCCAGCGATATGCTGGGCCGCAGCCTGGACGCGCTGATCCTTCGCGACGCCGGCGCGGCGGAGCAGGTGTGCGAGGACGATGACCAGGTGGATAACCTGTACAAGAAAGTCTACCGGGAATTGCTGACTGACATGACCAGAGATCCCAAGTCCATACGGCGGGCCACGTATCTCCTGTGGGTGGCCCATGATCTGGAGCGCATTGCGGACCGGGCCACCAACATCGCCGAGCGGGTCATATTCCTGGTGACGGGCAAACTGCCGGGGGTTAATCAGTCATAATACTGAATCGCCCCGTCGGCTGGGGAGGCTTCTGGCGTGCTTTGGTAAGTGTTGACAATAAGCTAGCTAGCAGCTAGACTCAAATACAAATGACCACACGGATAAACCTTTTCTGCCGCTGCACCTGTACCTGTCCTCCTACATAGGGGGCGGGTAACTCATTTCCATAGGGAAACCCTGCGCCCACCTAGGTTTGAGCCATTGGTGGGTTTTTATTTTGTGTGAGAGCCGGAGGACACTTTGACCAGCAATACCGAAAATGCCCAGCAGGTAACTCAAGAAGAGATCTACCAGGAGAGCCTGAAATTATCCCAGTCCTCCCCTGGGATCATTCCCTTCATGGAGGATGAGATCGTCCGCCTAGAGGCCGAGTCTGCCAAATTCCAGGCCGGCGAGCAGGACAACGCCCAGTTCACCCCCTTCCGGCTCAAGCAGGGCGTTTACGGTCAGCGCCAGGCTGACGTCCAGATGATCCGGATAAAAATCCCCGGCGGCATGGTTACCCCAGAGGCCATGGAAACCTTTGGAGACATCGCCGAGCATTACGCCCCGTTACACAGAGGGCATATCACCACCCGGGAAAACATTCAGTTCCACCACATACCCTTGGACGAATGCCCCGACGTCCTCCGTATGTTGGGCAAAGTGGGTCTCACTACCCGCGAGGCTTGCGGTAACACGGTGCGCAATGTGGTGGGGTCTCCCTCGGCGGGCGTCTGCGCCGATGAGGTATTCGACCCCACTCCATATCTGGCCGCCTACGTGCGCTTTGGCGTCCGGCATCCCATAACCCAGGGCTTTCCGCGTAAATTCAAAACCGCCTTTACCGGCTGCGAAAGCCACGACGCGGTCGCCGCCGCCATCCAGGACCTGACCTACGTTGCCCAGGTGAAGGAGCAGGA
>JADFQT010000223.1 GCA_022561675.1 Chloroflexota bacterium | reverse complement strand
CGCGACCGGGCGGACGGCGCAGCAACAGCGAGATCTCGCGGTACGACGCGGCGTGTTTCGAGAGATCGTCGTAAACGGTAAGTACGGCCCGGCCACGATTGGTCTCGCCGGCCGGTTGACCGTCGCTGCCGTAGAACTGGAAGTACTCGCCGATCGCGCAGCCCGAAAACGGGGCGAGGTATTGCAACGGCGCCGGGTTGGCGGCTGAGGCACAGACGACGATGGTGTAGTCCATCGCACCGTTTTCTTCGAGAGTCTTGACCACCTGGGCGACGGTCGATTGTTTTTGACCGATCGCGACGTAGATGCAGATCACGCCGGTGTCCTTCTGGTTGATGATCGTGTCGATGGTGATCGCGGTCTTGCCGGTCTGGCGGTCACCGATGATCAGTTCGCGCTGACCGCGTCCAATGGGGTTCATCCCGTCGATGGCCTTGATCCCGGTCGGCATAGGTTCATGAACGGATTTTCGTTCGATCACGCCAGGAGCAATTCTTTCTATGGGACCGAACTGCTTGGTGTTGATAGGCCCTTTACCGTCTATGGGTTGACCCAGAGCGTTGACCACGCGTCCCACTAATTCAGGGCCAATAGGGACTTCCATGATGCGGCCGGTCCGTTTTACTTCATCCCCTTCCTTGATCTTATCGTCGAACCCGAGAAGGATCGCGCCGATATTATCCTCTTCGAGATTCAGAACCATGCCGGACAAATCGTTCGGAAAAGAGAGGAGTTCGCCGGACATGGCATTCTCCAGCGCGGCCTTCAGGCCGGCCATCTCCTGGTGCCGGCCCACGAAGGAGTCGGAGATCAGGACGCCCGATTCTTCCGAAGGTGTCGGCGTTTCGGCCACAGGGGTATCCAGATTGGCCCCGCATCCGTTGCAGAACTGGGCGTCGGATGGGTTATCCCGGCCGCAGCTTGGACAAAGCATGGTGGAGCTGCCTTCCCCTGGGGAGCAAGCTATTGACAAGAGTGATGATACTTCTGGTTTCAGAGCGCGACAAGCCTTCCCTGCGGAGTCGACGTGTGGCGGGGCTCGGGGTGGGTGAAGATAAAAGGGGACATTTAAAAAGGGTCGTTAATTTGGGCTAGCGGCTTCGCCGGGGCGAGGGCCCAGTGGAGCCGCAGGAATAATCGCCGTAGTACAGAAACTCGTGAAAGTTGTCCTTTTCCGGATCACTTCGTAGCCCGCACAGCGTACAGGTGCAGTCCCTGGGATGTAGCTTCGGCTCGCTCACGGACCACCTCTGGATCAACGTTCCCCAACAAGCACCAATATTGACCTCCAGGAGTCTGGAGGTAATCCAATCCATCATCTTTCAATCCACATCTGATGACTGCGGCGATTAAGAACCCGTAGTCCATGTAGCCCTCAAGCTGTGCAGGGCCTGATTCATGAAATAGTTTGATTGGTGTCCTTCGGCTCATGGCGCCTGTCCAATCCGATACCTTGACTAATGGGAATCCTCTTGCTGGGTCGCTCTAAAGAAATCGCTTCCCTCACTCCATCCGTTCCTTCAGCCTCGCCATAAAGCCTGTATCTCTTCTCATGAGCATGGTTTGACGGCTTCCCGTTCCCCGACAGAAAGATGCTCATACAAAAGTCTGATCAGGTGCCAAGGGTCGAAAGGCTGGTTAGGTCCTCAGCATCCAGAACGGAAGTCTTCGGTGCAACGGATTGTAGCAATACCACGTTGAGGAAAATTCGAATATGCGGTCCCATTGTGGTCCCAAAAACGGGCTTAATTGCTGATTCCCACCCCCAACATCTCTGCCACACCGTACCAGCCATGGTCCTGGGTCCCTTCCAGCCGAGCTAGGTACCGGGCAGTGGTAGCGATGTTCTGGTGGCCTAGTAGCGCCCCAACGTCCTCGATGCTGGCTCCGGTCTCCCGCCGCAGTTTGGCGGCGCTGTGCCTCAGCGCGTGGGGCGTGACGTGCCCTAACTTGGCCTTCTTACCGTACCGGGCCAGGTTTTGCCCCCTTGTCGCCGATAAATTGGGTGGTACAATCACTCTTCCCCTGCAGACATTCGGGAATGGTGGATCCGTAGATAGGATTGACCCAGGCTTTTAGCTTGATTGGGGGCCAGACATGCCTACAACACCACGAAAAATCCAACAGAAAATCCTAGTTGAATTGGCGAAACATCCCAACGGCATGCAGGAGGCAAATCTGCGAGGTAGACTTCAATACATCTTTCAGACAGATGACATTCCGGTTGACTTGGCTCTTCTTGGGATGGAAGAAAATGGCATAGTCATGTTCCAATCCGACAGTAATGTCTCATTAACTGCCATGGGAAATAAACTAAGAAGGACCGCAGCCAAACGTTCAAAATCTTGATCTGCATTTTGTTGGGTGACATCTCTCCACCTCTCAGCTGATCAGTCGGGCAACTGTGAGGCTGCCCTGGGACAAACACTACCGTAATGCCAGCCACTGCCCGACCCATAAGACGAGCTGGAGCCGCGGTCTTAACCAAACGTACCATTCCGGCGGGCGGCTCTGTAGGGGACACAGGTGAGCCAGCCGTTTTAGGCTGGACAAAACCGAATTATCACAAGGAGCTGCCACGAAAAACCGGTCGATTGTTTCCTTGCCGATTTACCCATATGTCATTCGGAAGGGGGTAAACCCCCATTTTTTGGAAGCCTTCCTTGGACGTCTATGGGTTTACCCCCTTCTCGGGCTAGCAGTAATGTTTTGTATAGAACGCTCAGCTAGTGGCGTAATTTGCCGGCCACGGGGGATTACTGTTGGCTGGTCCCATGTGGATGATACGGTAGACCGATTCTCCTGACCGAACACCTAAATCTGCCGCCAATCCACCAGCTGCCGAAAGGCCTCTTGATGACAGTGGTTGGTGTACTACCTGGCGGGTAGTCAGGGTTCTAGAATGATTTCGACAGCCAGTGATAAAATGAGGGAAAGGACCAGCTATACCCGCCAGCCGGGCTCCTGGGGTGGAACCACCGGCAGATCAGATAGTGGAGAGCAGCTATCAAGAATCCGCAGATCGTAGAGAGCAGCTATCGGGAGCTACCGCCGCGCCCTGAGCTTAACGAAGGGACATCCGACCTCCGAGAGCCTCAGTTACCGGTTTAGCTACGAAACCGCCGATTAGCTGGCTAATCCCGAACATTCATCGCGCTCAGCCGCTAGTGCAGACGCTTTTAGAGGGTGGGAGTACCTGTGGAGGCCCGAAGGTTTAGCTATAGGAGAACAGCTATTATGGCCAGCAGGTTACTGGGCAAGGTTTCCTGCCTACTGGGCATACATTGGGTTCCCTCATGGGAATATCGGCGAGAGGAATTCTGCCAGCAAGAAGGGGAATGCCGACGGTGCGGGAAGAAACAAAAGCGTTTGCAACACCAATGGGACCGCAATGTTTGCTATCGCTGTGACGTGGACAAATTTTAGTTAACCACCAAACAGCCGCCCTAAGCCACCCGGCGGCACTCCGCCTACGGCAGCAGCATCTTGGGCGACGGCGTTAGCAGTCTGAATTGTCTCGTGCCCGTGACCCAGTTGGCAATCCTGACTACCCGGCCGTCAGACTCGATAGAATTGAACTCTACTGTCCCCATTCTCCCCGTTGTTTTCTTTGCGCTATGTTGTCATTCACCGGCAGAACTTCGGTTTTGCCGATTTGCATCTGACTACGTAGTAGGGCCGTCACGGCTGCAAAGTCACTTGCCTCTATGATGGTGAATGATTTATGAGAAGGCTGGTGTCCCCATACTCCCAGCACCTTCACTTCCTCATTGCCTCCAAGCCATTTCTGCGCCCCTGCACTTCATCGGATCCCGGCTCACGGCCCCTTGCTGGACATGATAGATGGTCATGTTCGGCTGTAACATGAAACAACATCACCGTCTCCTTCTATATGGTTTCTGGCGATTTCGGAAGCTATCATGATTGATAACAGGCAGTCAATCTTTCACCACCCCACTCTACCTGGTTGCAGGTTAATAGAACAGACTCCCGGGCATCGGCCCCGTCGTTATCAACCAGGGCAATGCGGTAATAGTGGTGCAGCACCTGGGGCCAGTATTTAGGAGTTTGGTGGACGTGGGTATGTAGGGTACCCTCTTTGACCCTTGTAGGCGCCATCAATGATGGTTAGCTTGGCTCCTCAGCTGAGCGGCATTGGACCCCAGGCTAGCCAAAGGCTGTACGGGTAGGCAATGCGGAAGTATCAGCTTTGAGTTGGCATGTGCTCGCTGTGGGGTTTGACACAAC
>JADFQT010000019.1 GCA_022561675.1 Chloroflexota bacterium | reverse complement strand
TCCCGGCACCTCCAGGAAGAAGGGCACGTCCCTGAAAGCGGGATTGCTCATGATCGCTTCGAACCCGGCCTCACCAATGAAACCCTCCCCTATATTGTCGTGGCGGTCGACGCCGGAGCCGCAAAGCTGCTTGGAATCGTTGGCGTGGACCGCAGCCAGCTTTTCCAGACCGACGGCCTCATCGAACTGAGCGATCATGGCCTCCACGCCGTCGGTGGTGGTCAGGTCGTATCCGGCGGCGAAACTGTGCTGGGTGTCCAGGCAGATGCGCAGTCGGGGGCTATCCACCGCCTTAAGGATGCCCCCCAACTCCTCAAACTTGGCGCCGATGTGCTGGCCCATACCCGCCATATTTTCCAGGCAGAGATAGGGTCCCGCCGGGGAGTTGTCCAGCACTCGCTCGATGGCGGCGACGGTCTGGGGCAATACGCCTTCATATCCCACTCCTTTGTGACTACCGGGGTGGAAGATTACCCCCATTACTCCAATATCAGCGGCCAGATTCATGTAGTTTATTAGTGATTGGACACCCTTTTCCAGGTTCGCCCGGTCGGGGGTGCCCAGATTTATCAAGTAAATAGCGTGGAAGAAGGCAGGCGTTATCCCGGTTTCCGCTGTTTTTTGAAGGAATGCCTCCTTCTCCGCATCAGGCACCGGCTTGAAGGCCCAGCTTTGGGGAGAAGAGCCAAAGATCTGGATGGTTTCGCAGCCGATTTCAGCGCCTCGGTCTAGGGCTTTGCTGATTCCGCCGGCGGATGACACGTGCGCGCCTATTTTCATTTAATGTCCTTCGACGGCATAGGATGGAGGAAAGAGGGAGAGATCGATGGGGTGCGGGTTACCGGGCATTTATACGCCGCAATTATACGGCAGCCGAGAGTTGGCTGTCCAAATGACCCAGCCTATAATGCGGGCTAACATGAAAGCGTTGGTCTTATCCCAACCAGGGCACCCTCCCAGGTTGGTTGTAAAAGATTTACCGGTGCCTGTGCCGGGCCCCTATGAGGCTCTGGTGCGAGTGGCCGCTTGCGGTTTCTGCCATCATGACTTGCTGGTAATGTCCGGGGTCCTGCGCCGTGGAGTGAAAGAGGACGTAGTTCTGGGGCATGAAATCGCCGGTACGGTAGTCGAAATAGGGGAGAGGGTCACCTCCCTGACGGCGGGGGACAGAGTGGTAAGTCTGCTGACCAGCGCCTGCGGAAGCTGCTCCCGGTGCCGGCGAGGCAGAGAGCATCGCTGTCTAGGAGGGGAGGGTATCGGTCACGGCCGGGACGGCGGATTCGCGGAATTCGTGAAGATTTCCGAGTTCAGTCTAATTCCCGTAGCCGACTCCCTGTCTCTGACCCAGGCCGCCCTCCTGGCCTGCCCGATTGGAGTAGTGGTGCAGGGGATGACCGAGGTCGCTCAGCTGGCGCCGGGAGAGACAATGGTAGTGACCGGGGCCGGCGGTGGCTTGGGAGTTCACGCGGTGCAGGTGGGGGTCGCCCTGGGCGCCCGGGTGCTGGCGGTAACTTCTTCTCCGGAGAAGGCGACTTTTCTCGAGGAGTTGGGGGCAGATGCGGTGCTGGAAACGGGGCCCCAGTTCCGGGTTCTCGGCAGCGGGTCTGGGGGTGATGACGGTCCGGCGCTGGACTTCAGCGAACTGGTGCGGGGGTTCACCGACGAGCAGGGCGCGGATGTGTTAATCGACACTGTTGGCTCGCCCCTCTTCCAGTCCTCCCTAAGCTCGTTGGGGGCCTACGGGCGCTGGGTTTTGCTCGGCGAGGTGGCGGGAGAGCCGGTGCGCCTGAATCCGGCGGAACTGATTTTTCGGGATGTCCGCATCATGGGGTCCTCCGGAACCTCCCGTGCCGCGGTTCAGCAGGCCGCTCGACTGGTCGCTCAGGGGCTGGTCAACCCTGTGGTTCAGGAGGTGCTACCACTGGAGCAAGCGGCTGTTGCCTTTGATTTGATGTCGGAGCGGAAAATCATGGGGCGGATCGTCCTTGCCGTTCCATGAACTTACCGCCCAATGATATGTAGCATCAGATGCAGCAGTCCGGTGGCTGCCGCCCCGGGAGCCCGGCGACCTAGGCGGAATACTTTGCCGAACTCTTCTCGCTCCCAGATTACCAGGAACTGGCTCGCAATGAAGATGGAGCTATAGGTTCCAACCACCACGCCTATGGCCACCACCAGCAGCAGGCCGCGAATGCTGGCCCCGCCAATTAGCAGCATCGCCAGCAAGATCAGGAAGGTGGTGAAGCTGGTGTTCAAGGAACGGCCCACGGTCTCAATGATGCTGGCGTTGACCAGGGCGGGGAAAGCCCGATCCGGATGCCGAATTACGTTCTCCCGGATGCGGTCGAATACCACGATGGTGTCGTTGACGCTGTAGCCGGCTACGGTCAAAATCCCGATTATAAAAGTGGTGTTCACCTCCATGTTTATGACCCGGCCCAGGATGGAGAAAATTCCCAGAACTATCAAAACGTCGTGCAGCAGAGCGATAACGGCGCTGATGCCGTAGCGGTAGGCCTTGGGAGCCCTTCGGAAGGCATACCATATGAAAAACAGGATGAATAGGGAGGCCGCGGCCATGGCGAGGACGGTGTTGCGTACCGTCTCCTGCGCAATGATGGGAGAGATGGAATCGAAGGCCGCCGACTCGATGGTTGCGACGTTTTCCTCTAGATGTTCCTGAATCAGCTGTCGCTCCGCCCGCTCTTCGCCGGAGGCTTCCTTCAGCTGTTTGGTGCGAATCAAAACCGAGCGCCGGCCGGTGCTTTGAACCAGAGCCTCGGGATGCCCCAAAGCCTCCATTTGCTGCAAGATCTCGCCCTGAGTTACTTCCCGGGTGAAAGTAATATCCAACACGGAGCCGCTGGTAAAATCGATACCCGGTCGCAGACCGGAGTTCAGGGTGGACCAGCCGCCCGGCGGCAGAATCATGGACAGCAGTCCTGGGAGAATCAGCAGGGCTGAGAAGAGGAAGTACCAGCCTCGCTTTGCGACAATGTCTAGCATGCCTATCTTCCTCCCTGAGGGGCCTGGGTTCGGGTACCGGCTTGGCTGGGTCGTTGGGCTCCTTCGGGCGTGAACAACCCGATTCGGCGGCTCAACCCGACCCAAGCCAGCAGCTGGAGCAGGTTGCGGCTGACCACCACCGCGGTGAACATGCTGACCAGTACTCCGACCAGCAGGCTCAGGGCGAAGCCGTTGATCAATCCGCCTCCCAGCCTGCTCCCGAACCACAGCAACACCCCGCAGGTGATCATGGTCGACAGATTGCCGTCGCGGATCGCCGGCCAAGCCCGGTTGAAACCTACCTCCATCGATGACGCCAGGGTGCGGCCTACTCGTATCTCTTCCTTCATGCGCTCAAAGATGAGAATGTTGGCGTCTACGGCCAATCCGATGGAGAGCAGGAACCCGCCAATATGGGGCAAGGTAAGCGTTAGCGGAAGCATCTTGAAAACCGCAAGAACCACGACGCCGTAGAAAACCAGAGCCACCGAGGCGACCACTCCGGCCATCCGGTAGTAGGCAATCATGAATACCATTACCAGTCCCAGCCCCAAAACACCGGCCAGCAGGCTGGCGCTCAGGGATTGGGACCCCAGCAGGGCATCCACGTCGCTTTCCTGGATTAGCCTCAGGGGCACGGGCAGGCGTCCGGAATTCAACTGGATGGAAATGGTTCGGGCTTCCTCTCTGGCGAAGCCTCCAACCCCCCCCGTAATAACGCTCCGGCCGTCGGGAATCCAGGCGCGGGATACCGGAGCCAACAGCAGTTCATCGTCCAAAAAGATGGCTATGCGTTTGGTCTGGTCTCCGGCTATTCTCTGGGTAAGGTCGGAAAATATGTCAGCGCCTCGCCCGTCGAACTGAATATTTATGGTCCACTCTCCGGTATTTTGAGACGTGGACGCGTAGGCGTTGTCCAAGTCATCTCCGGTTAGACCCAGGTCGGCGTCGGTGAATGTCAGACAGGTGGCGTCCGTGCAGCTCCGTTCCTTGAACTCCAGCCGGGCGGTATCACCGATCAGCTTCTTGGCTTCCTCGATACCCCCGGTTACCCGGAAGGAGTCGATGGCCCCAATGCCGACCGCGAGGATTACCTCAAAGTCCTCCCGCTGGCCTCGGTTCATTGACCGGGTCCGAATTCGAAAAACCCGGTCTGATTCGGCATCTGATTCAGCTTTGATGGTATAGTTTTCGAATCCTCGCCGCAAAAGTAGGTCTTCCAGGTCTGCTGTGCTGGTGGGCTCGCTGAACTCCACGTTGGTGACCGAGCCGCCGGCGCCGGGGAGTTGGACGACAATCCGGTCGTCTCCGAAGCGCTGCACGATGGGCTCTTCGGTTCCGGATAGGTTGACCCGCCGGTTGATGATTTTCAGTACCCCTTCCATTTGGTCCGAGGTTGGGTCCGGCGTTTCGGAAAACTCAAAAAGCTCAATGGGCGCAACCTGGTCCTCCAGCGCTTCTTGCAGCGCTGAGCGGGCTGCTTCATCCAATAAAGACGTCTTGATTCGAGCGTGCCGCGAGTCCGAAGTTGTCACCTCAAAAGAGAGAACGCCGGAATCTTCCAAAACCTGATTTATGTCCTGCTCATTGGCGTCCTCGGCAAAGGTAATCGACATGTCGGTGCCGGTGTCCGCCTGGTAGACCAGATGGGTGCCTCCCCTCAGGTCCAGGCCTAGTTTCAAACCCAGGGGACCGTTGCCCCCTCGCTGCAACGCCGGGAATCCCGGCAGGTCTATGTTCACGTCCCGAAAAGCCAGGGCCGCCAATGAGATGCCCAGGATAAACAGGATGATGATGGAAAGCCGTATGCTGCGTCCGCGCATTGATTACTCCTGTGCAATGGGCCGTTTCCGCCGGTACGGCCCGCCACTAATCTTGGGTTGCCCCTAGCTACTGGACCGGTTATCCAGTCTTAGAGCGTGGGTGAGAAACCATCGTTCATGATTCGACAAGCTTTCAAGTAACTGCTCTAGTTATTGCCCTATGTCCGGTCCGCATTTGCGGCCATAGCGCTGCTCACCACGAATTTAGAGTGACCCGTTCGCCCTGAGCCTGTCGAAGGGCGATTACTAAGTTCTTGAACACTCTCGCACCGCCTCTTTGCGGCGGTCTGGCAGAAGGGAGATTCGCCATGCCGGGTGCCAGTCGCTGACCCCGGTCGCTGATCTATGAAACTGCCGAATCTCCAGTGGTCGGGGTTATTCCTGGTCATTGCTGTTAGCGGCCAGAGCCAGGGCCTCCTCCCGGGTGTTCACCTCTCCCGCGGCCCTGGCTTCATTTATCTTCTCAAGCAGGAGTCCCACCCTGGGGCCGGGTTCAAGACCCAACTCCTGCATCAGGTCATGCCCGGTCACCAGCCTTTGGATCTTTTCGGTGGCCGTTTGACGGGTACCTGATTCCAGGATGTGCGCGATTATTCTAGCATGCTCTCCCCATTGGTCGGGCATCAATTCTGGACCTTTTGCGGCCAGATAATCGGCTAATGCCAGATAAAGAGTATCGATGGCCACGTCGCCCAGGTCTCGAAAATAGCGGTAGATAGCGCGACTAGTGGGCAAATCCACTCCCTGCCGCATATTGCCGGGACGCAGGTGCTGCTCCACCATTTTTGAAACCATGGCGATGCCCCGAGCGCTCAATCGCAGCTCGGTCAAACGGGAGGCAGCCATCTCAGCTCCCAACTCGGAATGGCCCAAAAAGCGGGTGCGCCCGGTTTCGTCTATCCCCTTGGTTTGAGGCTTTGCTATATCGTGCAACAGGGCCGCCAGCTTCAGAATGGTGCGCCGGGTGTGGCCGTCACTGACCTTTTCGCTAAAATGTTCCGCCAGGGCCGCGGTCCAGGGAACCAACGTGTAGATGCCGGAGTTCTGGTGTCCCTTGGTCACCAGTTCCGCGGTTTCCACCGAATGGAGCAGGTGCCCCCACACGTCCCAGTAATGGACTATGGGCTGGTCCACCCCCTTGGTCAGGGCTAACTCGGGAATAACCCGACACAGCAGGTCCAGCCGGTCCAGCGTCTCCAATTGTCCCCTGGCGCCATCCCCGGCCAGGATGGCGAGCAACTCATCCCGGACCCGCTCTCCGGATACCCGATTTATCAGAAAGGCCTCGGTCCGAATTAGCCTGGCTGTGTCCGGCTCCAGGCGAAAGCCCAGCTGCGCGGCCAGCCGGACCGCCCGGAGCAGCCGGCCCGGATCATCCTGGAAAACCCTGGATGATACCGCCCTGACTCTCTTTTCTGCCAGGTCTTGAATCCCGTTATAGGGATCGACAACCCGTTCCCGCCATTGGCCGGAGGTCCAATCCGCCAGGGGTAATGCCATGGCATCTACAGTGAAGTCCCGCCGCGCCAGGTCGTCCTCAATGGTCGTGGAAAAACCAGCTACGTCGATGGTTAACGCATCGTTTATCCCATCATCAATCCCAGTACGCATCCCAGCATGGTCCAGAAGGTCTGGCAGCTCCGAAGTGGCGGGCGCAGGTGCAGGAAGGACGACGCGAGCCACTCCCCGCTGGGGACTCAAAGGCACGTAGGAGCCGCCCAACTCTTTGGCCAGCCGGCGGGCCAGGGCCTGGGGATCGCAGGAAACCGCCACGTCCAGGTCGCCACCCGCCCGGCCCAAGAGAGAATCTCTCAGGTAGCCGCCCACCAGAAAAACGGCGCCGTCTTGTGCGGAAAAGAATTTTACTAATTCAGTAACAATAGCCGGAGAGTCCTTGCCCTTGGCTGATCTAACATGAAGAGGGTAAGGGCAGTGCTTCGGTATACTTACGATTGGTATGCTTACGATGGATCTGGCGGCTCGCCTGGATCGGCGGTTGGCCCGTCCGGTTCATCCGGGGCTTCCGCCGAGTTAGCTCTTTGATACTCCCGCTCTCCCTCCGAATTGTAGGTTACCTTCCAGAGGGTATCCCGAGAGACCAGCCGGTCGATATAAAGGTAGCCGTTAAGATGGTCCGTTTCGTGTTCCAATGCTTGGGCCAGCAGTCCCTCCGCCTTGATACGGATCACTTTCCCGTTCAGGTCCAGCGCCCGCATCCGCACCCTTTCTGCCCGCTTGACCGTTCCCCGATAACCGGGGATGCTCAGGCAGCCTTCTTCCACTTCCCGTTCCCCTTCCCGCCGGATAATTTCCGGATTGATCAAAACTATTGCTTCCTCCCAATCCGGCAGCTGAATGACGGCTACTTTGCGCAGCGATCCTACCTGGTTGGCGGCTAATCCCACTCCCTGCTCCTCATGCATGGTTTCGATCATGCTGTCGATGTACTTCCTGAAATTCTGGGGAATGGGATTAATTTTCCTGGCCTGCCGGCGCAAGATGGGGTCGGGCAGGAACCGCATGGGCAGAAGGGCCACTGGGAACCACCTCGTTGGCAAGGCTGGCTTACTGAAGTCGGAAATGAATTACATCAAGATTATATGCAGGGCAGTTTGAGGGTGTAAAGCTCCGGCATGGGGCCTTACAGGAGATGCACCGGATCAACGTCCACCACGCCATTGGGTGGCAGCCTTACGTCTTCAAGAAAACGGTGCAAATTACGTCCTCTAACCAGCACGTTCCAACGATAATGGCCGCGAATCCGCTCCGGTATCCCCGGAGCCGGGCCGGCAATCTCGACGTCTGCCAACCCCCGAGCCGCTACCCTCTGCCGCAGCAGCCGGGCCAGCTCCGTCGCCTGACGCTGGCAGCCAGTGGCGCTGAGGTCCTGAAATCTGATCTGGGCCAGCTGGTTGAAAGGGGGGTTTCCTTGCGCTTGGCGAGTCTGAATTTCTAGCCGGTACATGGCGGAGTAATCCTGCGTGGCCGCCGCTGCTATCGCGTAGTGCTCGGGATTGTAGGTCTGGATGATTACCCGGCCTGGATCCGGGCCCCGGCCGGCCCGGCCGGCGACCTGGCAAAGCAGGCTGAAGGCCCTTTCACCTGCTCTAAAATCGGGTAGATGCAGCCCCACATCAGCCAGGATCGCGCCGACCAGGGTCACGTTGGGGAGGTCCAGCCCCTTGGCCACCATCTGGGTGCCAACCAGCACCTGAATCTCTCCGCTGGCCAGCCCGGCCATGGTCTGCTCCGGACCAGTCCCGCTGCGGGAGGAGTCAGCGTCCCAGCGCTCCACCCGTATCCCCGGCAGCAAACCGGTTACTTCGTCGACCACGCGCTGAGTGCCGATGCCCAGCTGACGAATCCGCTCCCCACCGCACTGACGGCAGCGACGGGGCGTACGGATGCGGCGGTTGCAGCGGTGGCAGATCAACCTGGCTATGGTGGAGTGGAAGGTCAGCGTCACCGTGCAGCTACGGCAGGTGAGAACGTATCCGCAGTCCCGACATTGCACGAAAGGAGCGCTGCCTCGGCGGTTGAGGAAGAGAATCGCCTGATGGTTGGTGTTGACGCACTCTTTCAGTCCCTGGGCCAGCTCCCGGCTGAAGATGCTCCGGTTCCCCTCCCGCAATTCCTCCCGCATGTCGCAGATGCTTACCTGTGCCAGCGCCGGTTTTTGACCTTCCTGTTTTTCGCCTTCCCGCGGAGAGCCAATGCGGTCGGGTAGCTCCAGCAGGCGGGCCCGGCTCCGGCCGGACTGCCCCGTGCTGGCCCGATAATAGGTCTCCACGTCGGGGGTGGCGCTCCCCATCACCACTACCGCCCCGGTCAGACGGGCTAATTCCAGGGAGGTGGTTCGAGCGTCATACAGCGGCTGGGCTTCCTCCTGCTTGTAAGTCCACTCGTGCTCCTCGTCGATAACGATTAAGCCCAGGTCAGGGACGGGGGCAAAAAGGGCGCTGCGAGGACCTACCACGACGTCGTACTCGCCGTCCCGTATCTGCCACCACTGGTCGAACTTTTCGCGAGGTTTCATGCGGCTATGAATCACCGCTACCCGGCCAGGGAACCGCTCGGCTAGCCTGCTCACCGTTTGGGGAGTGAGGGAAATCTCCGGAACCAGGAATATGGTCTGTTGACCCGCGCGCACCACCTGCTCCATCGCCCGCAGGTACACTTCAGTTTTGCCGCTGCCCGTCACTCCATGGAGCAGGAAGTTGCGGGGCTGCCGGTTCGGGTCGGTAATTGTCCCGGAGTCGGTAATGGCCCGGGAGATGCGGGCTACGGCGTCCGCCTGCATGGAGGTGAGGGTTAGCGGCGGCACCGGAGAGGTTGAGCTACCTGCCATGTTATTGCCTACCAGGGGCGCCCTTTCTTCCCGTATCCACTCCAGGGCCAGCAGACCCCTCTCCACCATGCTCATGCCGGCGGGGCGCCCGAACTCTTTGTTGGCCAAGCTGACCGGATATCCCTGGTTATAAGATTGGACTGCCTCCAGCAGTTTGGACTGGCGGGGAGAAATCTTCTGGCTGCCGGCTGGTTCACCAGCTGCCCTGACCGTAGGTATCAGGTAACACTCGTAATGGAAGGTTCTGACTCGGGGCAAGTCTACCTGACGCCGCACCAGGCCAGAATCGACCAACCGATTTACTTCTCGGGTACCGTTGCGGCCCAGCAGATGGGTGAATTCCCCTTCGCCCATCTGGCGCGTGTTCGCCAGTTTTCGTATAGCCTCCGCGGTTTGCGGACGCCAGGAGCCCGCTTGATTTAAGGAAGCCAATTTTTCCTCGGCGGCAGGGGTAGCCGAAACCCGGGAGCGCACTTGCGCCTTGAAACCGGGTGGCAGAAGGAGGGACAGGCATTCAAAGAAGGAGCAGAAGTAGTATCGGCTTAGCCAACGGCCCAGCGAGAGGCCAATGGGACTGACCAATGGCGAGGGCTCCAGGGGCTGCAGGATATCGCGGGTAGTTTCGACTTGCGCGGTGGGGGATAGCTGGACCACCAATCCCTGGACCAGACGACGACCGAAGGGTACCCAGACCAACTGGCCTGGCTCGACGGAGAAGCCATCGGGAATACTGTAGGAGAAGGTGCGGGAATGAGAAACCGGCGCATCGACGGCGACTTCCGCGTATCTCATGTCACGGCCATCCTGGGATGGCTTCTGATTGGGGGGTTAGGACTGCCCTTGGGCGGGGTTTCGAGGCCTGCGGACTAGAGCCTTCTCCTTGATCCGGGCGGCCCGCCCCTGCAGTCCCCGCAAGTAGTAAAGCTTGGCGCGGCGCACCGAGCCCTGCCGAGTGACTTCCAGCGAATCAATTAACGGGGAGTGAAGGGGAAAGATTCGCTCTATGCCGATGCCGCCCGTGATTCTTCGAACGGTGAAGTTGGCCGCCGGGCCGGTACCGTTTTGGCGGCGAATAACCACGCCTTGGAAGGCCTGCACGCGCTCCCGGTCTCCTTCGCGGATGCGGAAGTTAACCCGCACGGTATCCCCCGCGCCAAAATCGGGAAGCTGGGGGCTGTTTTCCGGTTTGACCAACTGCGCTGCGTCCATGCTTTATACCTTTTAATGGGGTTCCGGTTAATTGGGGTTCGGTGGGGCAGGGAACCTCCCCGTCCCGGCTCGTTCAATTTCAGGATTCTCCCCAGTTGGGTCTGGGGACACGGCTTAAAAGCCGAGTAAAAGGGTACCAGGTCAAAGAATACCACAGGGACCCCGCAGTTGATACGGTCAGGCTGGACTTATTACGGGGTCTGACAGGATGGCCAGTGTGATGGGTAATTGGGACCGGGGGTAGGTGGAGACCGGGATTCGAAATAGCCTCTGCGGGTGACGAAGCGGCAACCGATCGGCCAAAAAGTCAATCCATCAATTCAATCCATCCGGAGGAACCCGGCGTATAAAAATTAGCGCCGCATCGGGAGCCGAGTCTGCCCGGCCGGCGCAGCCCACTGGCCGCCTGATTATTTATTTTTGAATTCTCTCAGGCGGCCTCATTTTTTATCATCCTCGTCAACAGGCTCTTCAACGGGGCCATCAACCCGAGGCCTGGTTGACGAGGAGACTCCCGGAGTGACTAACGAAGCTGGCCGGGAGCCGATGGCGCGAGTTCCCGATACCACTTGCCCTCTATTAAATCCTGAAATAGCCGGAACTGCCGCCCGTCCTCGGTAGTCGCGCGGAAATTCATTCGCAGCCGTGGCCACGCTCCATCCGGCGCTTCCGTGATTTCCCAAACATTCTTCAGGGCCGCTAAGATGGGAAGCTGTCCGGCTTGTTTGAGCCAAACCTTGCCCGCTTCTTCAGCAGGTTGGATCTCGACGGGTAGCGCTGCGCGGTCCAACCTTGAGGTAACAGTGTGACGTGGGCTGATTGTCGCCGTGCTCATGAAAGGCCATCCTTTTGAAAAATAACCCGGGGGGGAATAAGCGGTGAGGGTTATTACAATATAGAACGGATGTGCGATTTACAAGGCGGGTGCGTCAGTGGCGCCGGTCATATGCCATGCTCAGATGATCCGGACTAATGGACCGGGTGACATGGACCCGATAAGAGTGCTGGACAAATAATAAATCGAATGTCAGGTGAAACCGGCGGGGGTCAGCATGGCTGGCCATGATGATCCCACCTTGGCTCGAGTATGGGATGCTCCTCTTTGGGAAGTCGTGTTGCTGGTCGTTACAGATACCTTTGGAACCAGCTCAAGGTGCGGGCCAGGTACTCCTCCCGCAATCTGGGGTGTCCCTGGCGTAGGAAAAGGTGGGAGCAGTCGGGGAACCGGACCATCTCCACTATCTTGCCCAGCCGCTTCAATACCGTGAAGTATGCCTCACTCTGGCCGATGGGGCAGCGCAGGTCCGCCTCGCCGTGGAGCAGCAGCACCGGAGTCTCTACCGCCGGGGCGTAGGTAATGGGGGATCGGCGCAATAATTTGAGGGCCAGTTGGTCCAGGGGTTGGCCATTCAAAAGGGATAGGTCGCTGTTCCACTGGGCTTCACCGAAGGTCACGCCGATGTCCGATGTACCGTACATGCTGAACAGGTCGATGCAGGGCGCTCCCACGACAGCTGCCCGGAAGCGGTTGGTCTGTCCCACAATCCAGCTGGCCATGTAACCGCCGTAGCTGTAGCCGTGGACGCCCAATCTTGTTTCATCCACGTAGGGCCGTTCTGCCAGCCGGTCCACGGCCTCCATCAAATCCAGGTAGTCCTCGCCTCCCCAATCGTCCAAAACCGCCATCATGAAGTCTTCGCCGTAGGTGGAGGAACCCCGTGGATTGACGGCCAGCAACAGGTAACCGTTGGTCGCCAGCAACTGCTGCCAGGACAAAAAAGAATCGTAAAAGGCGCCATTGGGCCCCCCGTGGATATCCAGCACCATGGGATACCTGAGGGCCGGGTCGAAATCAGGAGGGAGGAACAGCCGGCAATCTAGCAGGTGATCGCCCCGCCTGACGGTGAGCCGTTCCATGCTGGCGGGTGGATGCTGCTGAAGATATTCTCGGTTGTGCTGTGCAGGCTGGCCGGGAGCTTGAGAAGGAGGCTGGGCATTTGGGGCTAGGCGGTAACACCGCAACTCGGCTGGAGCGCCGGGGGATGAGGAAAGAACCGCTGCAATTTCCGCGCCAGCATCCAGACTCAGGTCGGTACTCTGGCATCCCCCACCCAGCAGGGTTGTCGCTTTGCCGGTTGCAGCGGACACCTGATACAGGTAGGACTCTCCGCGGCAGTCCCCTAGGAAGAGGATGCGCCCGTCCTGGGTCCAGCGGATTTCCGGGGATCTGCTCCAATGGGGGAACCCAAGGCAAGGCCGGAAAGTGTCATCGGTAAGGCGTTGGGGATGGCTCCCCGGTTCCAGGAGGTAGAGCCAGCCCTGCCAGACAACCATGTAGCCCGGCGACTCCGAGGCCACGGCTACCAGAACGTCGCTGTGCGGGGACCAGGCCAGGGCTCCCACTCCGGCTAACCCATCCGACCACAGGTGGGGCTTGCCGTCCGAGAGGGAAATCACGTAGGCTTCGGTTCCAGCCCTGATGTCCCGATCCTCTTTTCTGCCGGACACAAAGGCAATCTTGGCGCCATCAGGAGACCAGACCGGGGCGGTGTCATCCCAGTCTCCATCAGTTAGCTGAGTCGTTTCCCCGCTGGTAACATCGGCCAGAAACAGATGAAAGTGGGAATCGCCTCGCCAGCCCAGGGTGTCATGCCGGTAGTGGAGGTGCCGCACCACACTGACATGGGGTTCGGGAACCCGCGGCTCGGCCTCAGGCTCTCCGTTGCTGCCGCCCGTCGCAGCAGGTACGTCAGCGGAAAATACAATAGTCCGGCCATCGGGCGACCAGGCGTAGTCGACGATGTCGCCGCTGACGGCGGTGATGGAGTTTAGGGGCCGTGACTCGCCGCCGCCTGTGGGGATCACCCACAGCTGCTTGGGTTGAACCTGCTGCCCCTGCTGCCCCCGTTGCTTAGAGGCCAAGGGTGCGGCCCGTGATTCGCCGGTAGGTTGAGAGGAATTTGCCGGATTATTAATCGGGCCAGGGCCCGGGCGTAGAAAGGCCAGAAGGCGAGCGTCGGGAGAGAATTTGGCGCTGGTATCCTTTGGGCCCTGGGTGAATTCCCCTTCTTCCCCGCTGACCAGATCCGCCACCATTATGCGCGACCGGCTCTCCATTAGATCTTGGTCCACCCAGCCTAGGGTATAAGCCAGCTTGCTGCCATCGGGGGAAAGGGAGGGCTCCGCCACCGTCCTGAGCTGGCGTATCATCTCCGGAGTATGCGGACTAGACATATTCCCCCTCGCGCTCAAGTTTAAACCCGAAAACCTTTGAACCCGGGTCCCGGGGAAAAGCTGGACGCCCATGTTTTGAAGCGACTGATTGCTGGAATTCTAGCAGGCCTGAAAAGCCCTGGCGCCGCTACAGTCGATTATTCTCGCGCCGACCGCAACCGCCCGGCATCCAGGGAGGAATTTTTGTGCCCAGGGCTGGTTGGGCTATCGGCGCCTCCCATGTCAGGCAGGTTCGGCATGACGTCTTGTTGACGAAGCTACAGGCCGTTGCTACACTCCCGCCACAAGAAGCCAGCCTGTCTTATGCTTGCTGCCGGCCCAGGCAAGGTGCGGCCCATCACAGGTTGGTCGGGTGCCCAGGTTGGTCGGGCGCCCAGGTTGGTCAGACACTAGGACGGCCATGTACGACATAACCCGATTCTCGCTAGCAGACATGACCCGGTGCGGTACGGCTCTTCGGCGCATGGGTGACGGCGCCTCCACTATGGAGGGGGTGGCAGGTAAGGTGGTTGAGCATCTCTACCAGCAGATGACCGACCCCGGCACCGGAGAAAAAAGCTTCTGCCTGATTCGGCTTTTCAAGACCCATGACTACGTTGGGCTAAACGGCGACCTTAAAGAATTTGTGAAGAAGGTCCTGGGGCGGGAGCCCAGCTCTCCCGCCACCAAGTGCTTGACCCTGCTCGCTACCGCTGGTCGTAAGCCGGAGTGGAACGACCGAACGATGTCCCGAGGGCACCAGGCTATTCCCCTGGCCAGCGCCGACTTTGTGGGCCAGATTCCCATGATTGCTCAGCTCATCAGCCAGTTCGGCATAGAGATGGGCTCGGTCCTGAGGCCGGACCCCAGTGTCATCTTGGACTTGGAGAGAAGGACCTACAATACCTTCTACATTGCCGATGCGGTAGGAAGCCCGTACATACCGGCGCAAGACGACTTCGTCGTGCCTTTCGGCGTGAAGTCGGTCCTGGGGTTCGGCGGCGTCCTGTCCAACGGGGAACTGTTCGTGGTCATCATGTTCTCCAAAGTGCCAATCCCACGGGAAACCGCCGAAAATGTCCGGGATCTGGGACCTAGTGTCAAGGGAGCCGTGGAACCTTTCGTTGCCGGAGCAGTGTTCGCCTGACCAGAAGGTTACAGCGGGTCTACGGTTAAGAACCCTTCAGGGAGGCCAACCATCGACGAAACTCGCTTGCGGGAGGTTCTGCATCAGTTCAGGAACGACGGCCTCAGTCTGGAGGACACGCTGCAACTGTTGCGGGACCTGCCCTACCAAGACCTTGGCTTTGCCAAGGTAGACAACCACCGAGCCATCCGCAAGGGATTTCCCGAGGTCATTTTCGGTGAGGGTAAGTCGCCGCAGCAGGTTGCTTCCATCGCCGAGGCAATACTTAAGCAGTCTGACGTGGTGTTGGTGACCAGGGCCAGTCAGGAAGTTTTCTTGGCGGTCCAGGCCGGCATCTCCGATGCTACTTACGAAGAGACCGCCAGGGCCGTGGTGGTCGACCGTCGCGGCCCTCGGGAGTTGGCCCCCGGAGTCCTGGTAGTCTGCGCTGGGACCGCCGACCTACCGGTGGCGGCCGAGGCCGCTCTTACCGCCGAGCTTATGGACTGCAGCGTGGAGCGGGTCTTCGACGTGGGCGTGGCGGGCATTCACCGTCTCCTGGACCACAGGGCAATCCTAGAACGGGCCCGGGTGGTGGTGGTGGTGGCGGGGATGGACGGAGCATTGCCTTCGGTGGTCGGGGGGCTGGTGCGGGCGCCGGTCATAGCCGTGCCCACCAGTATCGGCTACGGCGCAAGCTACCGGGGGTTGGCGGCCCTGCTGGCGATGCTGAACAGCTGCGCTCCCGGGGT
>JADFQT010000222.1 GCA_022561675.1 Chloroflexota bacterium | reverse complement strand
CCGATTGACGTACCGCTCTACAGCCTCCGGTACCCGATATTTAATCGAACGACCCTCGCTGGCCCGGAGGCGAATGCTGCTGCCGCTAATATCCATAACCGGAGCGGCCAGGAAATTGACCTTGCTGCCCAGTTTCGGGTAGCGACCCAGCTGCTCGTCCAGAATTCGGGAGTTCTGAAAGCCCGGCCTGCTGGCTATGGCCAGCTCACAAAGCTCGATTATCCTCTCCGGCTGCTCCCAACGGTGGAACTGCTCCAGGGCATCCAGACCCAGAATGAAGAAGAGTTGGACATCTTCTCCCAGGTCTCGCTTGAGCTGCTCCAGCGTATCTACGGTATAGGTGGGACCCGCGCGGTCTATTTCGATACGAGAGACGCCCAGCCTGGGATTGGAGGCTATTGCCAGCTCCACCATCTTGAGGCGGTGCTCTGCCGCGGAGAGGACCTGGTCCGCCTTCAGCCAGGGCTGACCCGCCGGAATGAAAAGCACCTGGTCCAGGGCCAGCCGGCTCAGCGCTTCCTCTGCGATGATCAGATGACCCACATGAACCGGGTCGAAGGTACCTCCGAGTATTCCTACCCGCATGCTAGAACCACTCCATCTCCGCCCGGCCGATGCGTATGGTGTCGCCAGCCTCGATCCCAGCCTCTTCCAGGGTTCTGGACAGACCCAGCCGCGTCATCTCCCGCCAGATTTGCAGCACCACCCGGTAATCCCGAGTGTCGGCCATCGCTGTCAGGCGCTCCAGTTGTTCCGACTCGATCACATAGACACCATTGTCCTTGTGGAAGGTGTTGGGACGGGTTGTTCGGCGGCTGCGACGAAATTCCAGCCCAACGGGTTCAGCTTCGGCTTCAGCAGCAATCTGGGACTCCGCCGCAATGGTTTTATCCAGCAGCTCGATGACATGTCCCAGCAGAGCGTCAATCCCCTCGCCGGTAGCGGCTGAGATGAAAAAAATTGGACTGGGTTTGGTTTCCCAAGGAGCCGGTCCTTTGCCAAGTGTTGCAGGGGTGGGTTTTCCCAACTCAACGGCCGCCAGCACCTCCTTCTCCAATTCCTCTTGGCGAGCTCTCACTTCCGTTACGTCCACCTTGTTTACGGCTATGATCTGCGGCTTCTCCGCGAGAGCTGGGTTAAACTGCCGCAGTTCTTCGTTAACCATGTGGTAGTCAGCAATCGGATCCTCGGACAGGCCGTCCAACATGTGGATGTATATTCGGGTTCTTTCCGCGTGACGTAAAAATTGGTCACCCAGGCCCACGCCCTCATGGGCACCCTCAATTAGGCCGGGGACTTCCATCATCACGAAACTCTTATTCCGAGTGCCAACCACGCCGAGCACAGGCTCTACCGTGGTAAAGGGATAGCTGGCGATCCGCGGCTGCGCCGCCGAGCACCGGGAGATCAGGGTGGACTTACCGGCATTGGGCTTGGCCAGTAAGCCAACATCAGCCAGCAGCTTCAACTCTAACAGGAGCACTACGTACTCGCCGGCTTCTCCTTTTTGGGAAAGCAAGGGTTCCTGATTGGTCGAGGTGGTGAATCGAGTGTTACCCCAGCCACCCCGTCCTCCCTGTGCTATCAGACAGGGAGTCTCATCCGTGATGTCGGCTATGAACTTCGAGGTCCCGTCCGGATTACGCTGCCTTACTAGTGTGCCGAGGGGCACCTTAATTATGTCATCCGCACCGTTGCCACCCCGCATTTCCTTCCCCTTGCCATGCTTGCCCCGCTCCACGTAGATAGTGCTGTTAAATTTCAGGTGGAGCAGCGTATTTAGAGAAGGGTCACCTACGATGTAGGCATTGCCACCGTTGCCGCCGTCACCGCCGTTGGGGCCTCCCATGGGCCGGAATTTCTCCCTGAGAAAACTCACACAGCCATTGCCACCATCACCACCTTTTATATTTAAACGAACTGTATCAATCATAAGTAAGAGTCAGATCTAATAAAGATAATAATGGGCTGGATTAGTGGAAAAGTTCTAGGATAGCAGCTTTAGCCGATTGTTGACTGATTCTATTTTAACACGGGTATTCCGCAAAGAGGGGTTGATAATCCGGCTGGAAAGGTGGACAGAAGATAATGGTGAGGAGGAGCTTTTATGGGAGTCTGGAGTCTAAGAATAACATCAACCTGCATCGCGGTTATTCCTCTGATTTAATCCTGGTTGCCCACCGAAATGCAATGTTGTCAACGGAAAACCTGGGGTTATCAACGTTGAGGAGTGATTTCAAACTTTCACTCCGAGCCCTTCGGAATGACATGGGTTGTTTTGAGACACTTCCTTAACCGGAGCGGACAGACAGGTTTAAGTCTCTAGAGGGTTTGCCTTCAGTTGAACAGAGCTTCCTTAATCGTCAAAACATCCAGCCGCAGTTTGTGGTCTTCGTTGATTTCGCCGTTAATCTTGCCGGCGCCGTGGATCACGGTGGAATGGTCCCGCCCCCCCAGCAGGCGGCCGATCTGGGTGGGAGACATCTCCAGCTCATACATTAGTAGATACATTGCGACCTGGCGCGCCAGGGCGATATTTTTGGTCCGGCTTCTTCCCAGCAGTTCTGTGGTAGATATCTTGTAGTAATGGGAGGCTTCATCGATGATCCGCCCCGGGTCGGGGGAGTGGCGAGCGGCGTCGGTAGCCAGGTCCTGGAGGACCCGGGATGCCAGGTCCAGCGTTACCGGTACATCCATCAGGTCCGAGTAGGCTACCAATCGGTTGAGACTGCCCTCTAACTCCCGCACGTTCTTCTGCACCCGCTTGGCGATGAACTCGATGATGCTCTCACTTATGGATAGCTGGTGCTCTTCCGCTTTGGATTTAAGTATAGCCATGCGGGTTTCCAAGGCGGGCGGTTGGATGTCGGCGATCAACCCCCACTCGAAGCGGGAACGGAGCCTATCTTCCAGCAAGGCCAGGGTCTTGGGAGGACGGTCGGAGGTGATGACGATTTGCTGACCGGAATTGTGTAGGTCGTTAAAGGTGTGGAAGAAACCCTCCTGGGTCTGTTCCTTGCCACTCATGAACTGGATGTCGTCGATCAGCAATACCTGCACACTGCGGTAGCGGCTGCGGAACTCTTCGGTAGTCCGGTAACGGATGGCCGAGATGAACTCATTGGTGAACTGCTCCGAGGAAACGTAGAGCGCGTCCAGGCCCAGGTCGGTGCTGGCCTGCCCGATGGCGTGCAGGAGGTGGGTCTTACCCAGGCCAACCCCCGAGTAAATGAAAAGGGGATTGTACATTTTACCGGGAGCCTCGACCACTGCCTGAGCGGCGCTGAAGGCCAGACGGTTGGAAGGACCCACCACAAAGGAGTTGAATCCGTAGCGGGGATTGAAGGTGCTGGCCGTGGATTGTCTGGCTGGAGCGGGGGCTGGTTGTCCCTCCCCTGCCGACTCGGCCGGCAACCCTGCAGTCGCAGCCGGAGACGACGCCGAATTGGGGGCGGTGGACCTGCCTGCTGGCCCCGCTGGCGGGTTACTGGCGCTGGCATTACCCGCCTTAACCTGAAACTGAATGTCCGCCGGGCCGCCGGTGACCTTCTCCACTGTCTTCTGAATGAACTGGTACATCCGCCGTTCCAGCCAGGCGACGGCAAAGGTGGTAGGAACCTCCACCACGAACTGAGAGTCCCGGTAGCTGATGCCTTCCGTGGGCTTGAGCCAGGTATCGAAGGTGTTGCGGGGGAGCTGGAGTTGGAGTTCGCCCAGGGTAGCCCGCCACACTTCCCCGGCCGACAATTCTTTCCCAGCCCGTTCAGTCCCGGAAACTATAGTCCCGGAAACTCAGTCCCGGAAGCTTCACTCCCCAAAAGTTCGACCATGGAAACGGCTAGCCCCCCGCGGAAAATGATGACGCAATAGACTAGCAGTTTTATGTCAAGGAGGCTAGGTCAGCCGGCGGACCGGATCGGCTGCGTGCGCAGGCTCACCTTGGAGGACGGCGCCGTCATCCGCGAAGAACTCCTGGCATTCTCGGACGAGGAGCGCTCATGCACCTACTCGATCCTCGAGTCTCCGCTGCCGCTCGAGAATTACATCTCCACCCTGCGCCTTTTGCCCGTCACCAACGGCGACCGCACCTTCTCCCAGTGGTCCTCGGAGTTCGACACAGCGCCGGAGAACGAAGCGGAGTTCTGCGGGCTGTTCGCCGACGGGGTCTACCAGGGCGGCTTCGACAACCTCAAGAATCCGGCGTAATCCCCCCCGGCCCCCCCGGCGAAGAACGCTTTCACGGGGACGGCGCGAGGTCCCCTTCCCGATGTGGAGCGAACACAAGGAGGGATAAATCTCTCAGACGGG
>JADFQT010000018.1 GCA_022561675.1 Chloroflexota bacterium | reverse complement strand
GATCCATTTACGCCATAGAGGTAGTGAAAACCCTCACCCCCTCAGTGGTCCAGATAGTCACCGAGATAATGGCCATGGGGACGATCAACCAGCCGGGCCCCAGGATGGGGGTGGGAACGGGTGTGATTCTAGATCTGCAAGGCAACATCCTTACGAACAATCACGTCATTGCTGGGGCGGAGCGCATAACCGTGACCCTGAACAACGGCGAGAGTTTTCCTGCACAGGTGATTGGTGGGGACGCTACTACAGACACGGCGGTAATCCGTATTGAGGCCACCGGGCTCCAACCAGCGAAATTGGGGCGCTCCTCCGAGCTTCAGGTGGGTGAAGAAGTGATCGGAATTGGCCACGCCCTGGGGTTGCCAGGAGGCCCTACGGTCAGCAAGGGGGTAGTGAGTGCGTTGGGCCGTTCCATAGCCACTGGCCCCCAAACCACTATAGTCGACCTCATTCAGACCGATGCGGCGATTAATCCGGGTAACAGCGGTGGCCCGCTGGCGAACTCCAGAGCAGAAGTCATTGGAATCAACACGGCCATCATCCAAGGCAGCCGGGGAATTGGCTTCGCAATAAATATCGACGACGTCAAAATCGTAATAGCGCAGCTCTTGGAGAGAGGCTATGTAATCCGGGGCTTCCTGGGGATTTCCCCGGTCACTCTTCCTCGGGCTTTGGCCAACCTGGCGGGTGCTCCAGTGACCGAAGGAGTCCTTTTGGCGCAGGTAGTCCCCGGATCCGCCGCGGACAACGCTGGCCTGCAGGAAGAGGACATCATCGTGCGACTGGATGATGAACCGATCCGCAACACGGGCGAACTGTCCAAGTTCTTAATTGCTCATCCTCCGGGGGAAACAGTGACTGTCGTCTTTTTTAGGGGCAGCGAAGAGAAATCCGCTCAAGTGACCCTCGAAGAGCGCCCCAGGGAGTAACGCAGGGCCAAGACCCATCCTACGCCTATTTACGTAGAACTGGGATGCTCTGGAGGGCCATCACCGCACCGCGCCAATCTCGGAACAGCGGGAGGTAAGAACATGATCATAGCTCGAAGCCTGCGAGCACCCTTGCGAGGGGCCACCCAGTGGCGGCAGTTCCTCTTTCCAGGCTTGCTAGCCGGAGCTGCGCTGTCAATAGCGATTGTCGCAGCCGCCCTCATCGGGAGTGACACCGGTATCGATGGGATCAACGGGTTCGTCGAAAGCCTGTCCGGGGAATCCGGCTCCTCGCTGGGGAACCTGGGTCTCCTGGCGCCGTTGGGCTTCGCCTTCGCCGCCGGAATGGCCTCTGCCGTTAACCCCTGCGGCTTCGCCATGCTCCCTGCTTATTTGGGCTTGTACTTGGGGACTAACGAAGAGGAAACTCTGAGTGCGCACCCGGCGCGGCGGATGGGCAGGGCAATAGTGGTGGGTTCGGCGGTCACCGCCGGACTCGTCGTGCTGTTCGGTGGGGCAGGTACAGTCATTGGTCTCGGGGCCCGCGCCTTCGTTGTCGACGTCCTCCCTTGGGTCGGCCTGGTTATCGGGATCGGACTGTCCATTATCGGCGCCTGGCTGGTTTTTGGTGGAAAATTGTACACCGGGATTGCCGCCCGGGCCTCTTCTCGCATTGGAGACCCTACTGAGGTGAGCCTGCGGGGATACTTCCTGTTTGGCTTGAGCTATGGGACCGCATCCCTTAGCTGCACCCTGCCCATCTTCCTGGCGGTAGTCGGTAGCTCCCTGGCGGTCTCCAGACTGGCGACCTCCCTAGGCCAGTTCTTCCTCTACGCCTTCGGGATGGGGGTCGTAATAATGGCCCTGACGCTGGGGATGGCCATTTTCAAGGGATCTATGGTGCGCGCGGTGCGCAAAGCCCTTCCCTATATCCAGCCCGTCGGCTCCTGGCTGATGGTCTTGGCCGGCATGTACATAGTGTTCTACTGGTTGACCATCGGTGGGCTCGTGTTTTAATGCCACCAGCCTCTCTTACGGGCCAGGACTACAGCTTATCGGTCACGGCAGCGATGGATAAAGTTAGCTTAGCCAGGAGAAACCGTTATGGTTGCGAAAAGGACGTTGTACATGTCGTTGGTAGCGGTGGGTGTGACCGCGGCAATCGGCACCCTGGCGGGTCTGGCCGCATCGGGTGCTTTCGAATCCTCTGCCAGCGAGTTCCCGCCGATGGAATCTCCACCTGAAGCCAGGAGCACCGCACCCGCTCCCCATGCAGTACCCGAGGATGCTGGGGCTAAAAAGGGTAACGGGCTAGTTGCCCCTGACCCTAACTTTCGTGAGGCACTGCGGGAAGCCAGTCTTTCTACCCGCGGTTGGAAGACTGACTTCAGTAGACACACTGTCCCTTTCACGGAAATACTCTCTGGGGGGCCGCCTCGAGATGGAATTCCTCCCATCGACGAACCCAAGTTCATCGACTTCGGAGAAGCCGACCGGTACCTGGGAAGGCTGGAGCCGGTCATCTCCTTCGAGCTTAACGGAGATGTCAGGGCCTATCCTCTCTCGATCCTTACCTGGCATGAAATCGTGAACGACGTGGTCGGAGGCGTGCCCGTGGCGGTTACTTTCTGCCCCTTGTGCAACTCTGCCATAGTGTTCGATAGGAGGCTGGATGGCGTGGTCCACCGATTTGGCACCTCCGGCAATCTCCGGCTCAGCGACCTGGTTATGTGGGACCGGGAGACCGAGTCCTGGTGGCAGCAGCTTACCGGTGAGGCAATTGTGGGAGAGCTTGCGGGCAAGAAGCTCACGTTCCTCGCGGCCGCCATCATCTCCTGGGGCGACTTCAAAGACGCGAACCCTGGCGGCAAGGTGCTATCCCAGGACACCGGGTTCCAGCGAAACTACGGCCAGAATCCCTATGTAGGCTACGACCGTGCCGACAACCCGCCTTTCCTGTTCGAGGGCGATTTGGACGGGCGCCTGCTGCCAAAAGAGCGGGTAGTGACCGTGACCGTTGGTGACGTGGACGCGGCTTTCCCATTCTCTATATTGTCACAAGAGAAGGTAGTCAATTACAACGTAGGCGGCCGGGACCTGGTCGTCTTCTTCAAGCCGGGCACCCGGTCCGCGCTGGACGAACTCCTCATCGGAATGTCAGAGGAGATAGGGGCCACCGGGCTTTTCGACGCGGACCTAGACGGGCGAAAGCTCACCTTCAGAGCCGACGGCGACGATTTCATCGATAACGAGACCGGGAGCTCGTGGGACATTCTTGGCAAGGCCATCGAAGGTCCGTTGGCCGGCAAAAAGCTGACGCCCATTGTGCACACTAACACCTTCTGGTTCGCCGTCGCGGCTTTCAAACCGGACACTAAGATCTATCAAGGCGCTACCTAACCTACTGTCCATCGGGCTGAGGCCAACCTTCTAGACGGTCATGTGTAGATCGGAAGGTCGACCAGAAAATCAACCTTTGTCTTTCTTGAAATCAGTGAGTCGAAGGATGTCACCCCAGGGCTGGGACGATACCGTTAGATGATCGAATAAAGAGGAGTTAGCCAATCCGAGTAGGCTTAACGATGTTCCGGCATTCTCAACCAGGGCCGATATTCGGTTTCGAGGAAGAAGTTCAGCAGGAGAAGAACAATGAACACGGCAATGCGATTCATCGGATTCCCGCTACTGTCGATTCTTTTGTTGTTGGTGATCGCCTGTGATTCTTCAGCGACTGCTCCAGAGGCAACCGAATCTACTCCTGTACCAACTAGGTCTATAACAGTAACTCCCAGCCCCCCAGACGTCCCCGCTTCCAGTGACGGCGTAGCATCAGCACCTGAGGCTGCGCCTACGCGTACGCCTGCAAGTACGCAAATACCTTCCCCCACGGCCACCCCTGCTCTCACCGCAGCCACTAGTGCTGCGACGGAGGCAAATGCAAAGAACCTCGAACTGATTGGCCTCGGCAGGCGGCTGCTCCCGGGCGCTACGACAGATATCTGGGTACATCGTGACTATGCGTATATCGGCACCTTCGATACCCCCTGCGGTGATGGCTCAGGGGACAACGGCTCTGGAATGCGGATCTTCGACGTCAGCGACCCGGAGAATCCGACCGAAGTCTCTCCCGTCTACTCCTACCGGGGGAACAGGATCAACGATGTGAAGGTGGCGAGCCTGAAGACTTCGGCTTTCGAAGGGGATGTGCTGGTACATTCGAACGAGGCATGCGTCCTTGAGCCAGAGGACCCGGACGGCCAGGTCCGCCCTGACCACGCCGGCACCCACGGCGGGCCCGGCGGCTTCGAGATCTACGACGTCACCGATCCTCTGCGGCCCAGCTACCTGGCCTCGGTACGGATCCATGAGCTGAATGAGGTCTCAAATTTCATATCTGGGGGCGTCATCGACGCGGGTGTCCATAACGTGTTCATATTCACTCAGGGCGAGCGCGCCTTTGTTGCCGTCTTTGCCGAGACCACGTTCGACAATTTTCGGATCTTCGAGATCACCGATCCGTCGGACCCGACCCTGGTTGGCACATGGGGCGCCGAGGAGCTCTTCGATCCCGGAGTGGGTGACCACACCTTCGACGATGTGGAGGATGGATTCTCCCGGGTGTTCGCCGCCACCCGGTGGCTGAGAGACGGCTTCGGCAGCTTGGCCAACCGCTTCTTGCATGACATCACCATCAATAAGGATGGAGATCGGGCTTACCTGAGCAACTGGGACGCTGGACTGGTGCTGCTCGACGTTAGCGATCCTGCCGACCCGACTCTGATTAGTGTCGCCGAGCCCACATCTGGCCCCGGTGGTGAGGGAAACAGCCATGCGGCCTGGCCCAACGCAGATGGGTCGGTTGTAGTCGAGACTACCGAGGACTTCGATTTCGGTAAGCTGGCGATTACGGTAATTTCGGGCCCATTGGACGGCACCGCCTTTGCTGGGGTAGAGGGAGCGGGTGCCGAACCACCTCCGCGCTTTAGTGACCTCGGTGTGGTGACTGGGGAGCTGGTCTTTGTTGGTCGGGGCTGTCCCGATGGGCCACAACCTGAAGGTGTCGCAGGTGGCGACGCTTTCCTCAGTGATCCCGCTGGCAAGATCGCCGTAGTGCGGCGCGGCGCCTGCTCGTTCAGCTCCAAGGTCCTGAACGCACAGGCCGCTGGTGCGGTAGCGGTGGTCATTGCCAACGATGTGCCCGGAGGTCTGGCCATGCGGTGGCCGGCTTCGGATCCAGCGTTTACTGTCCCTGCTCTATTGATTAGCACCGCCGACGGAGATGCCATCGAAGAGAGCGTGGGCGGCGACGTGGCGACAATCGACCCGAAGGCCTTCACCGATTTGAGCCCGTGGGGCTTCGTCCGGATATGGGATTACAGCGATCCAACGAACCCAGTGCTGGCCTCTACCTTTAACACCATCCACAGTCTGAATGAGAAAGGACCGCCCGACCCTCGGGGCACCTACTCAGTCCACAACGTGATGGTAGAGGACCAAACTGCGTACCTCTCCTGGTACTCCGAGGGGATCTTGGTGCTCGACATCAGCGACCCATACAACCCGGTCGAGATCGCTCGCTACCACGAAGAGGGACCCGAATTCGAGGAGCAAAACGGCGGTATTCAGGTAATTTGGGGAATCTATAAGCCCGAGGGGGAAGAAATCATCTATGCATCAGACCTCAATGGTGGCCTATACGTGCTGAAACTCAGTGATCCAATGAAGTAGGCGAAACTAATTCTGGTTGGATAATCCAATCCGCCCAGCCACCCAAAAATGTTGTTCCGGAGCAGGTAAGCCAAGGACTCGCGCTTGTGCATTCGCTGGAAATAGGTTTTAATTCTTGCCGTCAACTGCGGAAGTTCAACTCTGAAGTTCCAGGAGATTGAGGCACGTCGCGAGGATAAAACCGTCAACCGAGAGTTACTCGTAGCCAGTGATGTAGCTGGTATAGGTTGGGCCTGTTACAACAGATTGCGCTGTTCCAGGAACAAGGCCACCTCCCAGGTTTCTTATCGCCCACCATCCGGGGCACACGGAGCCCGTTTTGTTTTTCAGAAGTAGCGAAGAGAGGACCACCGATGTCACCTTCGCTGGAGATCGATCCTCAGGGCAAGTGAGCCAGTACGAACAGTAGAGGAGGCCAAAACCGTATGAACGAGGGACGACGCACCAATCCCATTCAGTGGCTCTTGATCGGCGGAGCACTTTTGTTCCTGACTGTGCTCTTCTTTCCAAGGCCATCTGGAGCAACCGATCTGGAAATAACCAAGGTGCTGGAGATGGCCGCGGCTGGCCAGGTAGCTACTATCGAAGTCCGCGGGGAAAAATTGAATGTCACTACTACCGACGGCCAGACCTTCAGCTCTCGTAAGGAAGGCAGCGTCAGCGTGCTAGAACTGCTGGATATGCGAGGCATCGAAACCGGTGCGGAAGGGATCCAGATCAACGTAAAGGGGGAAGGGCTGAGTTTCTCCGGCTTGTTCCTTTCCGCCCTACCCCTGATTATCTTTGTTGGCCTGATGTTCTATATGTTGCGCCGTGCCCGAGGGGGCATCGGCCAGATGATGAGCATCGGCAAGAGCCGGGCCAAGTTGGTGGTGGACCCGCCGTCGGTGACCTTTGATGATGTAGCCGGAGCGGACGAGGCCAAGCAGGAATTGGCGGAGATCGTGGAATTTCTCCGAACTCCCGAGAAGTTCGCCAAGCTGGGGGCCAAGCTACCCAGGGGAGTGCTCCTGGCGGGCCCCCCGGGCACCGGCAAGACCCTTATCAGCAGGGCGGTGGCCGGAGAGGCTGGCGTCCCCTTTTTCTCCATCAGCGGCAGCGAATTCGTGGAGATGTTCGTGGGTGTCGGGGCCAGCCGGGTGCGGGACCTCTTCAACCAGGCCAAGGAGAGGCAACCCGCCATCGTCTTCATCGACGAGATCGATGCGGTGGGGAGACACCGGGGCGCCGGCATCGGCGGGGGCAGTGATGAACGGGAGCAGACCCTCAACCAGATCCTGGTCCAGATGGACGGCTTTGATGACCGCAGCAACGTCATAGTGATCGCCGCTACCAACCGGCCCGATATCCTAGACCCCGCTCTGTTACGGCCCGGCCGGTTCGACCGGCAAGTCACGATGAACCTGCCCGATGCCAGGGGTCGAGAGGCCATCCTCAGGGTACATCTCAAGGGCAAACCGGTCTTGGAGGACGTGGATCTACCGACACTGGCTCGGCTGACCCATGGTTTCAGTGGCGCCGACCTGGCCAACCTGGCGAACGAAGCGGCTATTCTGGCCGCGCGACAGAACAAGAGCGGCATCAGCTTCCAGGACCTGGAAGAGGCTGTCGACCGGATATTTGCCGGACCGGCCAGGAGAAGCAGGCAGGTTAGCGAAAAGGAGAGGGAAATCGTCGCCTACCACGAAGCTGGCCACGCGCTGGTAGCAGCAAGCCTTGCCGACGCGGACCCGGTGCACAAAGTGACCATAGTGCCCCGCGGTGCGGCTGGCGGGTACACCCGGTTGCTTCCCGATGAGGATAGAGGCCTCTGGTCTAAATCCCAGTTCGAGGCCACGTTGGCCATGATGCTGGGAGGACAGACTGCGGAAGCAATCGTGTTAGGGGACATTACTACCGGCGCATCTAATGACCTTCAAAATGCCAGCACAATAGCCCGAAAGATGGTCACCGAATACGGTATGAGCGAAGAGCTGGGACCTCGGACTTTCGGGGCGGGTCAGGACCTGGTGTTTCTGGGCAAGGAACTGACTCAGAGCCCCAACTACAGCGATGCGGTAGCTGAGAGAATCGACGCTGAAATTGAAGGGTTTCTCTGTAAGGCGCGGGAGACGGCGACGGTGGTCCTTGAGGCCAACCGGACAAAGCTGACTTTACTAGCCAACAGGCTGCTCACTGAGGAGACCATGGAGGGACCGGAACTCCAGGAACTACTTGCTGGCGCTATGGACGAGGTACCTCTGGCCACTGATTAGGTCATCCTGTGACACATATCTCACCTGGTCTAGGAATCGATGTTGACCGAAATTTGAACTCCAATTACACCAGCACCTGGCTGCTGAATGCTACGGAGGCATCAGCCTCGTGCCTCGGAAACCCCTAGCGTACTTCACTTTTTTTCTAGCTGTTGTGTCGGCGAAGGAGGGCTTCCAGATGTTCCGGCTTGCCTATCTCTTAATACCTATCTCCCTTACCGTGATTCTCATCCTGAGCGCGTGCGGTGGTGAATTAGGACCTCAGGAAGGGACCATCGGAGCTAGTTCGCGTGCCGATCAAGCCTCGCTGGCCAACAGCCAGGAGACTCTTTACTCAGTGGGGGTGGTCAAGACTTTGACGCCCTCAGTAGTCCAGATACTCACCGAGGCCCTGACCATGGGGGCGTTTAACCAGCCGGTACCCGGCATGGGAGTGGGCACAGGCGTAATCCTGGATGAGCAGGGCCACATCCTGACCAACAACCACGTCATCGCTGGAGCACAGCGCATAACGGTGACCCTGAGCAACGGCGATAGCTTCCCAGCGCAGGTTGTTGGGGGTGATGCCATCACCGACATAGCGGTCATCCGCATAGAGGCTGCTGGACTTCAACCGGCGAAGCTAGGACACTCCTCCGACCTTCAGGTAGGCCAAACCGTGATAGCTATTGGCCACGCCCTGGGGTTACCAGGGGGACCCACGGTCAGCAAGGGAGTGGTCAGCGCCCTGGGCCGTTCTATAGACCTCGACCCCCAGACCACGATAGTCGATCTGATCCAGACCGATGCCGCCATTAACCCGGGCAACAGCGGCGGGCCGCTGGTGAACGCCAGAGCAGAGGTGGTTGGAATGAACACAGCCATCATCCAGGGTAGCCAGGGAATTGGCTTCGCCATAAACATCGACGACGCCAAAGTTGTAGTAGCGCAGCTCATGGCGAGGGGGTATGTGGAGCGAGGCTTCTTGGGTATCACGCCGACTAACCTCAACCCTGGTTTTGCCAACCAGCTAGGTGTGCCCGTGGCCGAAGGGATTGTCGTGGTGCAAGTGGTTCCTGACTCCCCAGCGGCCAAAGCTGGCCTGGAGGAAGAGGATGTCATCGTGAAAATGGGCGGTGAACCCATTCGTAACACTGGCGAGCTGTCCAGGTTCCTGATCGCCCACCCTCCAGGGGAGACGGTGACCGTCGTCTTTTTTAGGGGCAGCGAAGAGAAAACTACCCAGGTTACCTTCGCAGAGCAGCCGAAGAGATAATGTATGGCCAGGTCCTGTCCTGAGGTGGCACCAGCATGGGGTCGGTGCAGCCTGGAAACCCTGCCAGTTTAGGAATGACTGGGATTCCCGAGAGCATCTGGGAATCCTGGGAAGAGCTATTGAGAACCCGCTGGCAAGGGGAACAGCTGATGCCGATTTTGCCCTACTACTTCTGGTTTGCCTGGGGCCGCTCAAGCCGGACACCGAAATCTACCCAGTCGCTTAACCTGCCTGGAGATCCTTTAAGCTGTAGTAAAGTAGGGGAGAGCATGATGCGGTTCGTCTCGTTGTTGCTATTATTAGCTGGCTTACTGTTGTTCCTGTCTTGTGGTGGGGACGGGGCAGCCGAACGCCTGCCTACCGCTACATCCACGGTCATCCAGACGCTGTCCGCAGCGCTGGTGACACCAACGCCCAGTGCAGCACCAGAGGCACGCGTATCCATTGACGGCCACTGGGAGGGCGCCACCCTGTACCGGAGGAGAGATCTGATTACCATGGTGGACTTTGACACTGGCGAGGAAGGCCTCAAGGGGACCCTGGACTTCCCTGAGATTGGGAGAGAAAGATTAGTGCTGTCGAAAGTCAGCTTCGAGTCTCCAAAAGTGCACTTTGAATTGAGTGATTTTAAGACCGTCTTTGACGGGGAACTCAAAGGAGACACGATTTCTGGAGAATTTGTGGACCCTGATGGTTCAGGCCATTTTAGCTTGGAACGACGCTGAACCTGCCGAACGGCCCTGGTACACATCACGCTTTGGTTGAGGTCGATAGGAGCGAGAGTTTGGCTGAGTTGACCTGGAGGGGATTCGCGGTCGTGGCGTACGACAAACTCACCAGCCCGTTCTCCATCAACCTGTTTGACAGAGTCGAAAGATGCTCCTAGAGCATCCTGCGGGACCTCGTCACCGGTCACGCGGCCGCGCTCTTCAACGATTCAGCGGAGTGCCTCAAGTGGCCGCCTGACGGCACGGAGTTCTGCTGAGTCGGAGCCCGATCATCCTCTGATGGCCTCAATGTAGCGACAAGGTCTGGATGGCTCCCTGTGGTAGAGCACCCCAGGGGCATTCCACCGGCCAGCGGTTCAGGACTTACAAACGAAGTCGGTATTACACGAAACCCCTCAGGTTGACTGCCTGGGCTACCCGTTGTACACCAATCTCGAAGGCTGCCTGGCGGTAATTGATACCCTCGCTTGTAACTTTTTCGTGCACCGCCCGGTAAGCTCGCACCATCACCTTGCGCAGTTCTTCATTCACCCGGTCTTCCTCCCAGCGGAACTCCTGGAGGTTCTGGGTCCATTCGAAATAGGATACCGTAACCCCTCCGGCGTTCACCAGGATATCCGGCAAGACCACTATACCCCGGTCGTTGAGGATGCTGTCAGCCTCTACCGTAATTGGATGGTTCGCGGCTTCCATAACGACCCGGGCCTTCACCTGGGGGGCATTCTTATCGGTGATGACATTGTCGATAGCCGCGGGAATCAGCACATCGCATTCCAGCTCTAGGAGTTCGGCATTGCCGATGCTGTCGCCTTCGCGGAACTCCGTAACACTGTTACCAGCCATCTTGTGTTCCACCAATCGGGGAACATCCAGCCCTCTTGGATTGTAAATGCCTCCGCGGACATCGCTCACTGCAATTATCCGGCAGCCATTCTCATGCAATAGTCGGGCCGTCCACGAGCCTACATTGCCACACCCTTGAACGACCACCCGCAGACTTTGGAGATTCAGGCGCAGGTTCTTTGCCGCCTCCTCAAGGATATAGGCAACCCCCCGGCCAGTGGCCGATTCTCGTCCCAGGGAGCCGCCCAACTCCACGGGTTTACCGGTAACGATGGCTGGCGAATGTCCGTGGAGCTGACCGTAAGCGTCCATCATCCAGGCCATTGTTTGAGAGTTTGTGCCCAGGTCCGGCGCCGGTATGTCCCGGTTTGTGCCCAGCAGGTGTTCGATGTTTAGAGTGTAGCGACGGGTAAGTCGATTCAACTCTCCCTCGCTGAGTTGTCTGGGGTCACACTGGACGCCGCCCTTAGCGCCGCCGAAAGGCAGGCCCATCAGGGCGGTCTTCCAGGTCATCAACGACGCCAGGGCCCGGATTTCTTCCTGGTCGGCCTGGGGATGGAACCGCACCCCTCCCTTATAAGGACCGCGGGCGCCGTTGTGCTGCACGCGGTAGCCGTTAAATACTTCGATTCTTCCATCGTCCATACGTACCGGGACCTGCACCCCCAACTCCCGCCAGGGTCTCCGCAGCATCTCGCGGCAGCCATCAGGCAGCTGCAGCCGGTCGGCGGCCCTGTCGAAGAAGAGATTCACCTCTTCAAAGGGTGTTAACTTCTTGGTAATCGTCATGACCCGTCCCTCCTCAACCTAACCAGAGCTGACGCTATTAACCTTTAGTCTTAGTTTAGGACGTAGTTGAATAAGTCATGCGGCTCCCTCATCGTATTGGTGAGCAACCAAACCAAAGGAATCCGCTCCTCTAATTATCGCTGGCTGATCACCACAGCCCGGCCTTCAAGTCAAGGTGGCTCGGCTGCCCTCACGGCGGAGCGAACCATCGCTGAGTTGGCCAGCCGCTTTGAAGTCCATCCCAGTCAGCTTCACGCTTGGAGGATGGCATAACAGCCAAGACAAGGCCAAATACGACTCGATCCCCCAACCGAAAATAACTAGGTGTTCAAGGCAGGACGGTAAGACCAGATATCAAGATTGCTGGAGGAGAAGAGGGCGGGTGACAGATATCATGAACTTAGCCTACTTTAGGGCTTTGGGTCGGTCGGTTGTTTGCTGATGGGTCTTAGCTCATAACTGTTGAGTTTCCCTTCAAGGACCTCTCCAGTGGCAAAGCGGAGGACCTCAATCTTGAGTACATCCTCCGGATGGTGGGTACGTAGAATGTCGCAATAATCGGCCTTGGTGCCGTCAGTCGCGAGAACCAGTCCCTCAAGTTTGGTGATGATATCCCCTCCGGTGAGCTTGGCATTGCTGGCAGGCGAACCTGACTTCACCGATGCAACCCAGATACCCGAGAGGCCTTCATCTACATTTCTCACGGCAGTGCCGTTCACTCCGATGGAGTTGACATCGTCCCCGGCACGCAACTGATCAATGACTTTGAGAGCCTCTTCCCGTGAGATGGCGAAAAACTGTCCGGTCCCGCTGCTTCCGGCGTAGTTGACCCCGACCACTTTGCCTTCTGGAGTCACCAGTGGACCCCCGGAGTTGCCGGGGTTGATGGTTGCATCATGCTCGATAACGAAGTCAACCGATGCCCAATTGGTCTCGCCGCTGGTACGTGTTTTCGAGACGACCCCCTTGGTAAGCGTAAACTCGGGGTCCCCCAGGGGGAACCCGGCAGTGAATACGTCGATGCCAGCATATATTTCGCCATCAAACCATTCTAAGAATGGATACCCGTCGCCATCAATGTCGATGACGGCTAGGTCGGAGCACTCTGAAACACCAAGAATCTTGGCATTGTGAGGGCCGCCCTCCCCACCTATCCATACCCGTAGAATTGCCGCCCCGGTAACCACGTGGTTGTTAGTTACCGCAATCCCCGATGGGTCGATAATGAAGCCGGAACCCCGACCTCTCCGGTTTAATTGCTGGCCGAGTTCAAGGTCGACAAAACTGCCCTCGGCTTCAATTTGGATGGTGGCACGCCTGACTTCCTTAAGCGAGGAGATAATATCACGAGTTGGAGTCGGAGCTGGCGCAGAAGTTGGGGAAGGCGCAAGAGTAGCAGTTGGTACCGGTGTTGGGATAGAGGTTGGGGTCGTGGTGGGTGTCATCGCAGGCGGAACGGTTGCAGCCGCACCACAAGCTGTTAGCAACAGAGCCAGTACCGATGCGAGGACGAATAGCTTCATACTGGCATCATAGCACGAATTTCCGTGCTTACCGGCCTGTAACCGTTCGACGCCACCAAGGATTGGCCTCCGACTGACCCCAATTAAAAAGCCGCCCAAGTTACCGGGATGTTCGATGTAGCTGTCCGCGACAGACCGGGAAACAAAATTGCGCGGCAGGTGTGAAGGTAAGGAGCGGAGGGGCGAGCAAGCTGGATTTCATCCTACCTACCCTGCGATAGTTCTCGAGGCCTATTTCGAAACTCTCAACGAGACTCCACTAACACGGAGATGCACCCGGGATGAACTAGTGGGGCCCTTGTCACGCTTGGAGCCTTTTATCCAGTTAGAGAATCAGCCAGCGATGACTTTCGACGGTCTGGCCGTAGCAAAAGCGAGGCCAAGTAGGAACACGCGGAGACAGGCCTGACATGGAGTATAGAACCGTGATTAGGAAAAGAAGACTGGGACCCAGCAATGCTACGTTATTTGGTCGCTTGAAGTAGCCCCAAGCCCAATCAGACAGTGTGGCCAGGTGAAGACGGCAGTGATTGATTCAGAGCATCAAACCTCTCGATATTGGCTGAAGTCGTTGCAACTTGGGCGTGTTACATAATAAGTTTGACACGGAAAAGGTTTGATTGTAGCTTATCAGCTATCGTAGATGAGTTCGACTTTTATCTTCGTGTATTCCGGTGGCTAATCTCTACTGACACCAAAATGATTGGGGCGGCCGGTGTGAGCAACACTTCCTTTTGACGGAATCCTTTACCTAGTCCCCACATCCAACTAAAGGTAGCCGATCAATACTCTAATCAGCAGACCCTGAAGCTACCGAGAGGCCGGTCCTGCGATCCATTCTCTGGAATACCGGAAGCCTGGTCAAGGCAACAAATATAGCCGACCGGGTAGGACAGGGGATTGGCTGAGTTCTGACAGCCGTGCGCGTCCCAGGATACTTTAGGGCGGCTTCCTTTGCGGACTGTGGATTACTTTCTCGGTTGGTTACTGAACTCCGCCGCTGAGAGCCGCCGGGAGGCAGGCACCCAGAAACATTTCCGAAAGATGAGTGAGGGATGTGATGGATCCTGAGCCTGGGGTGGCTAGCTGTACCTCAGCCGTATCAGCCTGGAGAAAGGTACCCACCTGGCTATTCAGGTGGCCCGCGATTAGGAAGGAGGCTGATTATCGCCGGCAACGTGGATACAGTGGACCAGCAATATTTCCAATCCCAGGTCTCCCCCCAAATAGACGGGAAGCTGATTCAGTTTGTCGGCGAGGCCGACTACTATCAAAAACGCCAGCTACTCTCCAAGGCCCAATGCCTGGTGGCCACCATCAACTGGCCGGAGCCCTTTGGGTTATTCATGGTGGAAGCTATGGCATGCGGTACACCAGTGGTGGCCCTCAAACGAGGTTCAGCCCCAGAGGTGGTGTGCCACGGGGTCACTGGGTTTGTGGTAAACACGCTGGAGGAGATGATGGACGCGATTGGACAGGTTAAGCAGATAGACCCAAAGCGTTGCCGTGAGTATGTGGAACTACGCTTCGATGTGCCTCGGATGGCGGACGATTACTTGTTGGCTTACCAACGGATCCTGGAAACAGAGGCGAAGTGGTCCGGTAGCGTAGTAGGGTCCGGCATGTTCTCTAATTAGAGAAGGCCCGAGACACCTAGCGTCCGTGTGGCGGGCAGATGCCGTCATGGGGTCGAACCAAATTGCGGCGCACCACCCCAGCCCCCGCATTGTTCGAGAAGGCCAGAGACCCGCTCCGCTTCCGCCAGAAGGACAGCCCGTTTTGTCGGGACGCCATGCTGCGCAAAATTGCCTGGCTGCAAAGATGTCCCTTCCGGATGAAGCAACGCTACGTCCATCTTCCTTCTAGACACCCCTGTGCTTGGAAGTGCGTCCTCCGTTCGGGACCTGAAGCGTAAACATCGAAGATAACAAAGTCGCTTTAGAATCAATTAGCATCCAATTATAGAGGGATATCGTCTAGCTTCCTACTTAAATCATTACGATTGACAAGGTAGGCAGTTAGGAGTATTTTAGGGTTTCTATCCGTAGCGTCGACGAAAAATGATGTCAAACTAAAATGACTATGTCCATTACTATAAAACCGATAAAGCAGTGAAGGAAATCCTTAAATATCAGGAGATATACTGATTGATTCAGAAGATGCCTCTAGTAGATAAAGGAGGTGCTGATCAACAAAGCTTACATCTATTGGGGCCAAATTCAATGACAAGGAGGGATCCTCAAGTGAGTAACGAGGAGTTGAGGGCCCAAGCCCGAACCTCGGCGCCCCAAATAAAAGTAGCCGCCGGGATCTGGGTCATAGGCATGATGATAATCGCGGCAGTCACCATCATTTGGGTGGTGCTGGCGGTTGTGGCTAACGACTATTACTCCAACAGCAAGGCAGTCCGCGACGCCGCCGAAGCCGGGTCGGGCGTGCTCTCGCAGCTGAGTAGCATCCAGGCGACCAAGGCGTGGCTATTGCCCTTAGAGATTCTGGGCATAGCGACTTTCCTGTTCGGCTTCGGCTTCGCCTTCGCCAATATATTGAAAAACATTCGGCTTCGGGGCGGCACTATGGCCGCGGTTCTGCCCGCGCTTAAGGAGCGCAAAACTTCTGGGTAAGGTGGGACCAGGTCGACGT
>JADFQT010000221.1 GCA_022561675.1 Chloroflexota bacterium | reverse complement strand
CCCTGGTGTCGCAGCAACAGACGGTGGACCGCACCCACGGCTTCCATGACCCCCAGGGGTACGCCGATGATATTGCCAAGCTGGGGGATGAGTAATGACGACCGCACTAGCCGAGCAATTCGCCGTAGCGAAGGAAGAGTTAATCAGCGGTAGTGAGGCCATTGCCATCGCCTGTGCGCTGGCGGATGTGGACGTGATTACCGCCTATCCCATCCGCCCTTATGACACGGTGATGCAGTACGTGTCCAAGCTCAAGGCCGACGGGATACTGGACTGCGAGTTCATAGTAGCCGAGAGCGAGCACTCCCAGTTTGAAATCGTGAAGCATGCCTCGGCGGTGGGAGCCAGGACCTTCTGCGGGTCCAGCGGAGTCGGTTGGTTCTACGCCTTCGAGGCCATCACCGTCACCGCCGGTCTGCGCCTGCCCGTAGTCGCCATGGTGGGGAACCGGGCCCTGGACGACCCCGGGGCCTTCGGCGTGGAGCACAACGACGCCCTGGCGGTTCGCGATCTGGGCTGGATGCTCTACTGGGTGGCCACCGCGCAGGAAGCGCTGGACATCGCCTTGATGGCCTGGCGCATCGCCGAGGATTCGGGGGTGTTCCTGCCCTTTGCCATCAGCTGCGACGGCTCCTTCCTGACCCACTCCCAGGCCATCGTGAATGTGCCAACCCACGACCAGGTCCAGAAATTCCTACCCGCCTACGACCGGGGGAAGCTGCAGCTCCATCCGGACAACCCCATAACCATCGCGCCCCAGGTAAACGAGGATTGGCTGATGGAGATCCGGATGCAGACCGACCAGGCCATGCGCGGCTCCGTCGGAGTCATCAAGAAGGTCCACGAAGAGTTTCGGACGACCTTCGGCCGGGGTGACCCCAGCCCCTTTATTGAAGAGTACATGATGGAGGACGCGGAGATTGTCCTGGTGGGCATGGGCACTCTGTCCCTGCCGGTTCGGGTAGCCCTCCGCCGCATGCGCGAAGCGGGCAAGAAGGTCGGTTTCCTGCGGGTCAAATACTTCCGGCCTTTTCCCGCCGATGAGATTCGCCAGGTCCTAAGCGAATGCAAGGCGGTGGGCGTCATCGATCGGGACTACTCCTACGGCTCGCCGTCCTTTGGCGGCGTGCTGTTCCACGAGATGCGGTCCACCCTCTATCCGTTGGAGCGCCGTCCCCACGTGTTGAACTTCATCGCCGGATTGGGCGGCAGGGAAGTTCTGGTCAAGGATGTGGACCATATCGTTGACATTATTCAGCAGGCCGTTGATACTGGAACAGTCGACCAGGAAACCACCTGGATCGGAGTAAGGGAGTAAATATCATGACTTTGCTTTCAGACCTGCCTCAGATAAAGGGCGTAAAGAATATTCCTCTCCAGGAGGGGTACACCTCTGGACACCGAACCTGCCAAGGCTGCGAATCGGCCCTGGTCATGCGCCTAATGATCAAGGCCGCCGGTCCCCGCTCAATCGTGGTGGGCAGCACCGGCTGCATGTACGTGGCCAACACCACCTACTACAGCACCCCGTGGGTAGTGCCGTGGATGCATACTCAGCTGGGCTCGTCCGGTTCCGCGGCCACCGGCACCGCGGCCGCGCTGCGCTCCATGATGCGCAAGGGCAAAATGAAAGACGAGCCGATCAACGTCATCGCCTTTTGCGGCGACGGCGGCGGCGCCGACATGGGTCTATCAGCTATATCCGCCGCGCTGCAGCACGACGAATACAACCTGCTGATCCTCATGTACGATAACGAGTCCTACGCCAATACCGATATTCAAGTTTCCGGCAGCTCTCCCTGGGGCGCCAACTCCACTTTCAGCCCCCCGGGTACGAAACACCGGATTATGAACAACCGCTGGAAGAAGAACACCGCGCCCATGCTGGCCACAGGCCACCCGAACTGCCGCTACATCGCCACCGCCTGCGGCTCCTATGGCCTGGACTTTACCAATAAAATCCGCCGCGCCCTGACCATCGGCGGACCCACCTTCATCCACAGCATCGACCCGTGTCCCAAGGGTTGGGACTACGACCCCAAGTACTCTCACGAGCTGGGGATGCTGGCGGTGGAGACCGGTCTCTGGGTCCAGTATGAAATCATGGACGGCGAAGTCATACTTAACGGCCCTTCCCGGGTCATCGCCAAGGGTATCCGCAAACGCAAGCCGGTGAGCGAATACCTGAAGCGTCAGGGCCGGTTTGCCCACCTGACCGATGAGGATATTGAGTACTTCCAGAGCAAGGTGGACGAAAGCTGGGAGAAGTGGTGGTTACCCGGAGTGGTGCCCTTCCGTCCCCAGGAGGAAGAGTAACCGGACTCCGTCTCCTGTTTGGTAGCAACGCTAGAGGGCGCCGCGAAAACGGCGCCCTTTTTGATCCAGGCCGACTGCCCGAGGCCGCGATGCCCTTAGGCCCCTCAAGCCCTGGCGCGGCGACTCCGCCCTTGCCACAACGCCAGCCACAAGTTAGAGTAGGGGCGGTTTTGTCCCTGCCCCAGGGCTCTTCTACAAAGGAAGTGGTAAGGCCCTCACAATCAGGAGGATGTCATGAGCGATGCCCCCTTTAGCGTTTACGACTACGAAGCCCGGGCCAAACTTACCCTGCCCCACGACTTCTGGGAGTTCATCGAAGCGGGGGCCATGGACGAGTCGACCACTCGCCGCAATCGCTCCGCTTTTGAGGCCATAAAGCTCCGGCCCCGCTTCCTGCGGGACGTGGAAAATCGTAAGCTGTCCACCACGGTTCTCGGAACAGAGATCAGCTTCCCGGTGATGGTATCCCCGGCCGGTGGACACAAAATTGCCCATCCCGACGGAGAATTGGCCACCGCCAAGGGCGCCGGCATGTCCAATACCCTGATGATGCTCAGCACCTCCTCCCACTATCCCATGGAAGAGGTGGTCGAGGCAGGCACCGGCCCCAAGTGGTTCCAGCTTTATCATCGGGGTTACGAAATCACGGAGATGCTGGTGCACCGGGCCGAAGAGGCCGGGTTCAAAGCGATAGTCCTTACGGTGGATACTCCGGTGCCCAGTCCCAAAGAGCGGGATGTCCACAACCACTATAAGAATCCCTTTCCGCTGGGCAACTTTTTGGCGACCGGCGAGGAACTGACCGCCATGAGCGGCACCGATGAAGCACCCGATTGGCGGCCGGCCCTGGTACCCCCGCTAACCTGGAAAGAGCTGGAGTGGCTGCAGGGCCTTACTTCGTTGCCGTTGGTGCTTAAGGGTATACGCACCGCAGAAGACGCCCACGTGGCGGTGGAGAGCGGGGTCAACGGCATTCTGGTATCGACCCACGGCGGCCGCCAGATTGACCAGACTATGGGAGCTATTGAGATGCTGCCGGAAATAGTGGAGGCTTCCAAAGGACAGGCCGAGGTCTATCTAGACTCGGGAGTGCGTCGAGGTAGCGACGTACTGAAGGCTTTGGCCCTGGGCGCCAGGGCCGTTTCCGTCGGCCGCCCCCTTTACTGGGGATTGGCGGTAAACGGCGCTGAAGGGGTCCACGGAATGCTGGAGGTCTTGCGCCGGGAACTAGACCACGACCTGGCGGCCTGCGGTCAGACCTCGGTTGAGGAACTGGAACCTAATCTGGTCAGCGTCCCGGCGGGCTGGGGGCCGGGCCAGATGTATCCCTGAACCCTTTCGCCCGGGCCAACAGGCCTGTCCCCCAATCCAAAACCGCAGCGAACCCAGCAGTGAAGGGTATGCCTGCCCAGGATATCCCCACTTGGCTTAGGTAGGGAAGCTAATTTTTGGCCTTCCCGTTGTTAGCCTTGGTGACATCGTATTCGGGAAGATAGTGCGACATAGCATCCTCGGCGGCGACTGCCACCGGGGCCGATTCGGTGGAACTCTCGTCTGCCTGCTCCGGACCCGGCTCGCCGATGGTATCGGGGGTTCGCAACCTGACCTGGTAAATGTACCCTACACCCCTTTCGGTGTGAATCAACTCCGGATTCTGCGGGTCATCCCCCAGCTTGGTGCGTAGGCGGCGGATGTAGACCTTGAGGTAATCCACTTCCTCGACGTACTCTTGTCCCCAGACCTTGGCCAGCAGAACGGTGTGGGTCATGACTCGACCTTCGTTGCTGGTCAAGTGATACAGCAGGCTGTATTCCAGCGGCGCCAGGCTGACGAGCTGTCCGTGACGGTGGACGGTTCTCGAGTCCAGGTCTATCTCCAGACCAGCCGGCTCGCTCAGATAACTACCCCGAGACTGTTCGGGGGTGCTGGCCACCGTGCGCCGAAGCACGGCCCGGACCCGGGCCAGCAGCTCAATGTGGCTGAAGGGCTTGGTGATATAATCGTCCGCTCCGTATTCCAGCCCCTTCACCTTGGCCACTTCCCCGTCTTTGGCGGTGAGCATGATGG
>JADFQT010000220.1 GCA_022561675.1 Chloroflexota bacterium | reverse complement strand
CCGCCCATCCCGCCGACTCCGATTTCCTCCTGGCCAGCACCGTAAATGGGCAGGTATTCTGCACCGCCGACGGTGGCGATTCTTGGAGCAAGTTCCACAGAGACTTCGGCGAGGTCCATGCTCTGGCATGGGTACCGAATTAACTCCTACTGCATGGGAATACCTACCATAACAAGGGGCATTCCTCCCCGATGAGGCGAGCGCCTAAATAGCAGCTTTATTACGAATTGGGGGTACTGATGGCAGAGGCAAAAATTAGGGTTGGAGTAATCGGAGCCAACGCTCACTATGGCTGGGGCATGCGAGCCCACCTGCCCGCCCTGTTATCTCTTCCAGAGTACGAGTTAACGGCCGTCTGCACTGCACACCCGGAAACGGCAGAGGAGTCGGCCAAACAATACGGAGCAAGGCTGGCATTCCACGATTATCAACAGATGGTGACGCACCCGGAGATAGATTTGGTCTCAGTGGCTGTCAAGGTGCCCATGCACTACGAGATGGTGATGGCGGCCTTGGGAGCTGGGAAGCATGTCTATTGCGAATGGCCTCTTGGGGCCAACTTAGACGAGGCAGAGGAGATGGCTGCGCTGGCCAATGCCAAGGGGGTCCAGCACCTGGTCGGGCTCCAGGCCCGGTGTGATCCAGCTCTGCTGCGGCTCCAGGAACTGCTGAGCGAAAACTATCTGGGGGAAGTGCTGGCCTGCAACATGACTATGTTTTTGCCGGGACTGCTCCAGCGAGGCCTAGACCGGGCCTGGATGGCCGACCGGGACCAAGGAGCAAACACCCTAACCATTGCCACTGGCCATGCTATTGATGTGCTCTGTTTCTGCGTCGGAGAGTTTCAGGAGGTTTTCTCCCAGGTTGCTACCCAAGTCCCGGAATGGGATACTTCGGAGCCTGGCAAGAAAGTGAAGGTCACCGCTGCGGACAATGTTCTGGTCGGTGGTGTCTTGACTAACGGAGCTGTCGCCTCGGTGCACGTGTCCACCGTTCCCTGGCATGGTTCCGGCTGGCGGATGGAGGTGTACGGAAGGGAGGGCTCCCTAATAGCCTCGTCTCGTGAGATGGTGCAGTATGCCCAAATTCGGCTCCAGGGTGGTCGGGGCCAGGATAGTAACCTGGCGGAACTGCCGATACCAGAGCGCTTGACCTGGATTCCCGGTGAGGTACCCCAGGGTGCTCCTTTCAATGTGGCTCAGATGTTTCGGAAGCTGGGACAAGGGATTCTGGAAGGTAGCGCAGTAGAACCCGATTTTGACCTGGCAGTCAAGAGGCATCAACTGCTGGATTTAATCCAGCGTTCCTCGGACCAGGGGATGAAGCAAAGGGTGACCTAAATGCGACCATACCTGCCTAATTAGCACTCAGTTCGACCATCGGCTGTCTGGAGCCGCTACTTTTCAGGGAGAATGGGAGGGTAAGACGATGCCAGCCGCAGAAATCAAGAAATTCTGGGAGCAGACTCGGGCCAGTTTAGCCGAAGTGGACCTGAACGCCACTGTAGAGCCAGTGGAGGAGACTGATGTGTTTACTATGGAAGGACGCATCAAAACCCGGACTATCTATCGTGTGATAATGTCCAGCTTCGAGGGTCGGCGCATCCGTGCCTGGTACACGGTACCCTCAGGACAACCTCCGGCAAGAGGATGGCCTGCCATCATGGAAGTGACAACGGGTGACAACGGACAGCAAAAAGACGAGCCAGGGTGGTCTTTGGTAACGCTCTATTACATGCGAGGGGTCAAATGTAGAGGGTCTGGCTTGTGTGGGAGAGCTAGTTTGCAAAAACCTACGGCATTGAGAGCAGCGGGTAGCAGAGGCTAGGTTCTGGTGTCCGCAGTCGGGGCATTCCAACGTTTCAGCACTGGCCATTGACTTGGTCGAGAAGACGCTCGATGTTTCTTTGGACTCGATCGCTGGCCATTATGAGGGGATATTAATCTTGGTAAAGTTATTTGTCTACCGACCCCAAGAAAAGAGATTATTTACGCTGCCAGCAATTCCACTCCAACGACTCCCGTAGCTGAAGCCGAATTCCGTAGCTGAAGCCGGGCGGCCGAGTTGGGATTGCGATCTGGGCATCCATCGAAAAATGTCCCGGGTATCCGGCGCTGGTTCAGGGCCCATACCTTGGAGCATGAGGGAGCACTGAGGGGTGATGCGAGTAAGTTCTGACCGGGAACAACCCGGACCTCGGCCCCGTCCGCCTATGCCTGATGATCCGCCAGACCCACAAAGGCGCCCACACGTCGCCCCTCGGAGGCAACCAGGGCCGGCGAGAACTACGCCTGCACGTCCAAGACCAACACGACGACCACCACCGCAGAGACAAGAGAGGGCGGCAGATGTCGGTGGCGGGGAATTGGCATACATTAAGTGGAGGTGCAACTACGATGGCCAATGATGACTTGCCACCAGCATTATGGCAAGGTGACGAAAGCACTGGGGCGCAGATAGCCCACTGGGAACGGCGACGCTGGGCGCCGCGATCGTCTCGGCAACCTCTTCGAGTGACGCCGGTGTTTTAGGTAATTTCCCTCAAGAAGCCCAACAGGAACTTAAAGAGCAAGAGCTGAAACAAAAGGTTGAACAGTTAATTGGCCTGCTTGCCGCAAAGGATGCCCTGCTTGCTGAAAAAGATGAATGGACTGAGGCTTTGGAAGAGGAGCTTCAACTGAAGGAACAGGAAATAATTAACCTAAACAAAGAAATTACCTGGCGAGATTTAGAGATCGGCCCACAGGCGCCACTGCGCCCGCCCTCCTTAAACTGAGGCACATTGAAATATTAACGGAACTGTTGACTTACCCGAACCATCGGCGAATGGGGGTGGGAGTCGGGGAAGCGGCTGACGGTAGCAACACGGGCCTAACTCAGAAGTTTGAGTCCTGAAGACAAGATGTAAGGCCAAAAAAAGGGTCGGATACTGTTGGCGAACCTTCCACGGGTCTATTTCAGTGCTCCCAAGTCCCCTTACACGGAAGAATTAACCCAGCCGGTGTGGATGATGGAAACCCATTGGGGGGATGATCACGTACATTTCTGAGTTCGCCAACAGTATCGGGTCGTTAGTTTAGGGGCTAGATTGAGGGGAGATTTAGATACGGGTAGCAGTCTCAGTGGCTACCCGTTTTTTTGTTCAGGAAAGTCGTTAGAGGTGTTGGTTGGATAGGGTCACCAGCGGGCAGAGAAATCCCCCGCTGGTGGTCCACTGAAACAAGTGGAAAGATGTCTAGTCATAACCCCCTTAGGAGGTACTGCTACCACCGTCTCTCCTAACCTTCTGCCGCAGCGCATCAACGTATCCTGTACCCTTTCCCCAAACAATCTTCCTAGTCACGTTTCCTTTGTTGGGAGCGACCAATAGTGCCGCAGCAGCCCCTACCAGTGCACCCGCGAGCAATCCCCGGAATAAACCATTCGCCATCCTTTGCCCTCCTTTCCATGGGTTGATGCCAGTATAGGCTGCACTAGTCCCGACGGCAATCCGGGGGGATAGGCGCGTATGGGTATGAGGGAACCGCCTCCCCACCAATGGAAGGCTCCTTTTGGCGTAAGGGGTTAACTCAGGAAATGTCAGAGGGCGGCTGACCTACCCCCAATTTCTGTACCACTCAGAGTGAGAGGGTTGGGACCACTGTTCCCCTAGAGTCGGGTAACCCTTGGAGGCTGGCGAAGGAAGCGGATAGGGGAAATGAGGGCTCCGCGTATCGGCTTAGGCGATCTTTTTTTAATATCTGCTGCGGGTGGTGCTCCGAAATGGCAGGTCTAGTCGTCGTAGCTGAAAAAGTGAAAGATCCGGGGTCTCTAAAAGGACTTCTTTTTGGAGCCCAGAAGCAGCCAGGGGATAGCTCCGCCTCCAGATGTCACGCCGGGACAGCACCCGCCCCATCAACGGCCGCCATGCCCGGCAGCTATCATATCGGTTTTGATGCCCTACTTTTTCCCTTAACCCTTGGTCCAGGTAAAACTGGCTGGGGTTAGGTCGTCTTTATTGCCAGAAGTATCTATGGCCCGAACATAAAACGTATGGAGACCAGACCCGATTGGACTGAATGTTTGGGGACTCGCACATGTTGCAAACGGCGAGTCATCGAGTTTGCACTCAAAGCCTGCGACTCCATTGGCGTCGAAGCCTGTGAATTCAAACGTAATGGAATTAGAACGCGTCGACCCTCCATCCTCCACAGTAACTCCTTTACGGTCCACAGCAGAGACGATGGTTGTATCGGGACGAGTCGTATCCTCAAAGGTCCAAATGAAGATCGCTGGCATATCGTCTGGATGGCCCGCGATGTCAATGGCCCGGACCTGGAAAGTATGACTACCGGGTTCAAGCTGAGTGTAAATTTCCGGACTTGCACATGACGCGTATGACGAGGCATCGAGTTTGCACTC
>JADFQT010000017.1 GCA_022561675.1 Chloroflexota bacterium | reverse complement strand
GAGGATTACCTTGCCTCGCGTGCCCCGATTCGCCAAATGCTCATGGGCTTTGGCCACCTCGGACATGGGCAATACCTGGTCGACAATCAGCCGGACTGTTCCCTCCGCTAGCATGGGGAACAGCTCCGCCATGGCCGCCTGATGGTCCAGCGTGCCCACCGGAGAGCGACCCATGCTAAACCCGATGACCGTTCGGTTGTCGGAGGTGATGTCTCCCGATGCCAGGCTGGCCGGCGTACCGGAGGCGTTGCCGTAGCTGACCAGTCTTCCGTAGGATGCGAGGCAGCGAACGCTCTTTTCCAGTACCGGGCCCCCGACGCATTCCAGCACCAGCTGCACGCCCTTGCCATCGGTCAATTTATTGACCTCGGCCTCGAAATCCTGAATGGTGTAATTGATAGTGACGTCGGCCCCCAGGGACCGGCTCAGGTCCAGCTTATCTGACGCGGAGGCGGTGGTGATGACCCGCGCCCCCCAGGTCTTGGCCAGCTGAGTCGCCACGGTTCCCACGCCGGAGGCCCCGGCCTGAATCAGCACAGTGTCGCCGGACTTCATTTGGCCCCGGGTCTTCAGCAGGTGGTAGGCGGTGAGGAACACAATGGGAATACCGCCGGCCTGAACCGGGTCCATGGTTTCAGGATAGGGAAAGACAAAATTGGCATTGACCGCTACATACTCAGCATTACCCTGGGGTCCCATGCCCATCACTCGCTGTCCCACGGTCAGGCCCGATACCGCATCGCCCAATTCCTCGATGATTCCGGCCGCTTCCAGCCCCAGGGTGGAGGGCAGGTCCGGACCGGGGTACCCGCCCCGCCGCCGCATCAGGTCGGCGTAGTTGACTCCGGCGGCGTCTACCTTGATCAGAACCTGATTGGGGCGAGGCTTGGGCCGGTCCACATCTTCCCACTTCAACACATCCAGACCGCCAAACTCGTGAATTCTTACTGCTTTCATCTTGTTTCCTGTTCTCCTCCATGTTGAGCGGTTGGGGTTGCCTGGGCTCAGCCGGGCGTTCTAAGCTGGTGTTCTAAGTTTAGGAGAATTCAGCACATCGGGATTGATCACCCGTATCGGTTCCCCGGCCATATAGCCTCGGATGTCCTCAATCACGCCCTGGTAGAACGCCTGGTAAGCTTCCTGGGTGACGTAACCGATGTGGGGCGTGGCCAGGACGTTGGGGAGCTGCAGCAGGGGGTGTTCTGAAGACAGCGGCTCCACGTCGAAAGTATCCAGCGCCGCGCCGGCTATCGAACCCCGACGGAGGGCGTCGATTAGATCCGCCTCGTCGACGATGGGGCCCCGGGATATATTCACCAGGTAAGCGGTTTGCTTCATCAGTCCCAGCTCCCTAGCCGCAACCAATCCGCGAGTGCGGTCGCTGAGCCGGAGGTGGATGGAGACGATGTCCGACTCTTGAAACAGGGTATCCTTGCCAACCAGGGTAGCCTGGCATTCGGCGGCCCGCTGGGCGGTGAGGTTCTGGCTCCAGGCGATGACGTTCATGTCGAAGGCGTTGCCCACTCGCGCCACCAGGGAACCGATGTGCCCCAATCCCAGCAGGCCCAGGATTTTCCCCTTGAGGCCGAACCCGACTGAAGTACCCCAGATACCGTTTTTGGCTGCCTGAACCTCCTGGGGGATCTGCCGGAGCAACCCGATAATCAGTCCCCAGGTAAGCTCGGTCGGACCCTCCCCGGCGCCGCCCGTGCCGCAGCAGACGATGCCCAGTTCGGTGGCGGCCTGGGTATCGAAAGAGGCGTTGCCCCCGCCGGTGGTTATCAGGAGGCGCAACTCAGGAAGGCGCTCCAGTAAGGAACGGGGAAAAGCGGTACGCTCCCTCATCCCCATGACTACCGGGAAGTCCTTCAAGCGTTCTACCAGCGTGTCTTCATCGCTAAGGTGGTCCAGGAACATTTGGACTTCCAAACCCGGAGGCAGCTGGGACCAGTCGGCCATTTGCGGAGACACGCCCTGGTAATCATCGAGGATGGCTATTTTCACCGGGAACCTCCTCCCTAGTAGAATCCAGATTCCGTTTACTACAGCTTTCGGTGCAGATGCTCTTCCCAGAGGAAGATCGACCGGTGCTAAAAACTATTTGAAAGAAGGCATAACCTGGTGGGTTAAAATTTTGAGACTGGACATGACCTGGGCTGGTGGAATCAGTCCGCCGGGGTTCAGCTCGGCCACCACACAGTCCAACCCCAGCTCCTCCTCCAGCTGTTGGAAGCGGTCCACCAGACTCTCGCCGGTGCCGAAGGCGACTTTAGTAGCCAGGATTTCATCATAGCTGAGTGCGGCCAGCCGCTGGGCTCGGTCATTTCTAAGCTCGGTGGCGTCGATACCCGCCCGGCCCGCTGATTCCCGATACAGTGTTCCCATTCGGCTGAAATAGTTACTAATGCTTTCCCAGGGTTCCTCGGTGGCCTGCCGCTCGCTTGCGCCGGCATAGACCGGCATTCGAAGGGACACATCGCCGTTCCCGGGATGGCCGGCCTTCCGCCACGCTTTACGGTATTCGGCCAGGTTCTCCCGAAGCTCAGGGATATCCATGCCTCGCAGCCCCACAAAAATAGGGAACCCCTGCTCACCGACCCGGGGAAAGGTCTCCGCCGTGGTCGCCGCTATCCGAAAGGGAGGATGGGGCAGCTGGTACGGCCGGGGAGCCACGGTCGCGTTGGTCACCTGGTAGTATTGGCCGTTGTAGGAAAAGGATTCGCCCTTCCACGACTCCAAGATGATGTCCAATGCCTCCTGGAACCGCTGATGACTCTCGTTGTAGGCAATGCCGTAAACGTCGTAGGACCTGGCGAAACCGCTGCGGCCGATGCCGAACTCCAAGCGGCCTTCGCTAATCTGGTCGACGGTGGCCACCTCCTCGGCGATGCGGAGGGGATTGTTCAGTGGCAGTACATACACTGCCATGCCGACTCGCATGCGTCTGGTTCTGGTGGCGATGGAGCTGGCTATGGTGATTGGCGAGGATAAAACCGACCGCTCCGGGTTGAAGTGCAACTCGGCCAGCCAGGCTCCATCCAGGCCCCACTCCTCCGCGGCGTCCACCAGCTTGAATCCTTCATTAAAGGCATCCACCTGGCTGAGGCCATCGCGGCGCTCGAACTGCATAAACATCCCAAAGTCCATTGACGTCCTCCATCAGCTAGCTGCCTGTGGACCCGCGGGCGCTCCCCACGCCGACTCTTGAACAAGTGGCGAAAGCGCCCACGCTACCCGGTAATTGGCTCCGGTAACGGGCTACAGTTAAGCATAGACCCCTGGAGGGGTCAAGGTTAGCCAAGCCGAAGGGAGGACGATCGCGTCCTCGTCCCCAGCTACGACTTATGGCACCAAGGAAGGGATTTCCCTTCGTCCCAGTTCTCGTGGGGCGTAGACGGATGGCGCCGGTTCAGGGTTTGACAGGCTTTCAAGTAACTGCTCCAGTTACTTTCCTATGTACGGTCCGCATTTGCGGCCATAGCGCTGCTCATCACGAACGGGGTGTACTCGAAAATGGGGTTTAGTCAAAAGATGGAAACCGCCAATTTACCTTGGAACGCGATTGCCCAAGAGCCGAAGGCAACTCTGCGGATAGGCCAGGCAATTAAACCTGGTTCGCCCGATGATTTACACCCCTCCGGCCCGATGGTACTATTGTCGGCACATTCCCAAGGCCTCAGTCGAAGCCTAAGGCCGGGGTGGCAAGTGGATTCAAAAGAGTACGATGTCTTAATCATTGGCGGGGGGATTATCGGCCTCTCCACCGCCATGCAGCTCGTCCACAAGTATCCGGGGCGATTGAGGGTGGCCGTGGTGGAGAAAGAGGACCACCTGGCCACCCACCAAACTGGACATAACAGTGGAGTAATTCACTCCGGCATCTACTACCGACCAGGCTCCCAGAAGGCGGCCTTTTGCGTCGGCGGCGCCCGGCGTTTACGCCAGTTCTGCGAAGAGAATGAGATAGAGTTCCAACAATGCGGCAAGACCATTGTGGCAACTAATGAGTCGGAATTGGGTAGGCTGGAGACCTTATACCAGCGGGGCGTGGACAACGGCGTGCAGGGGTTGGAGTTGGTCGGATCGGAAAGGCTAAATGAAATTGAGCCTTATGTTCACGGCATAAAGGCGCTTTGGGCTTCCCAGACCGGCATCATTGATTACGTAAAGGTGGCCTCGGCCTATGCCTTTCGGTTTCAACAAGAGGGTGGAGACATCTATACTGGCGCGGCGGTGCACCAGATTTCCGAGAATGACGGCTCCCTGGCGGTCACTACGCTGAAAGGAGTGCTGCATGCCAAGCACCTTATCAACTGCGCCGGTCTCTACGCCGACCGAGTGGCGGAGATGACCGGGGAGCTGACCAATTTGCGCATCATCCCCTTCCGCGGCGAATATTATACCCTGCGTCCGGAAAGCCAGTACATGGTGAAAGGCTTGATCTATCCGGTTCCTGATCCGGACTTTCCCTTCCTGGGGGTCCACTTCACCCGTAACATCCACGGGCAGGTGGAGGCCGGGCCCAACGCGGTGCTGGCCCTGTCCCGGGAAGGGTACCAGAAAAGCGATATCAACCTGGCCGAATGCTGGGGAACCGTCACTTATCCGGGCTTCTGGAAAATGTCGGCCCGCTACTGGCGGACCGGCATGGCCGAGGTGCACCGTTCCTACAGCAAAGGAGTGTTCGTTCGGGACCTGCAGAAGCTCATTCCGGGCATTCAATCTCAGGACCTGGCTGCCGGTGGAGCCGGGGTAAGGGCGCAAGCCGTATCGAAGGATGGCGCTCTGCTGGACGACTTCAGCATTCTGCAAGGAAGAAAAGCTATACACGTTCTCAACGCGCCGTCGCCCGGCGCCACCTCATCGCTAACAATCGGCGAGCACATTGTGGGATTAGCCGATGAAGCATTCCGGCTTGGGGATTGATGACCGCCTGGCTGACCGACTAAAGAAGGGCTTCCACCGGCGCCAAGGGACATTTCTTGGTCACAGACGAACAGAAAATTGGGGACATGACGGACCGGCTACGGCTACAGGGATTCCCAGTTGCTGGTAAAATGGGCCAGGACCTGTAAGTTGGGAGGCCCCGGATCGGCGCCGATATTCCTCAGTAGGTTAGCCCCAGGTAAGTTTACCCAAGCTAGGAGTAGCTCTCCTGGATAACCAGATCGACTTGGGCCGCTGGAAGATCACCAAGGAGTGGGTGAGGCAGTATCTAGAGGCTGTAGGAGACCCCCTTCCTCACTACATGGAGCTTGGGATAGTGCCGCCTATAGCCATCAGCGCCCTGGCCCTGGGTAAATTGTTGAAAGAGCTGGCGCTTCCGGGCGGCGCAATCCATAGCCTCCAGGAAGTGAATACAGTTCGCGCCGTGCGCTTGGGGGAGGAGTTGGTGGGTTGGGCCGGCCTGGAACGTCCGCGACAGCGGGGAAACCTGCGATTCATTACCGCCAGCTATTGGGTGCAGGATACCGCGGGGAATGAAGTGCAGAAGGGCAAGAGCACAGTCCTGGTTCCCCTGAGCGAGGACCCTTGAACCAACGCGCGTTAATTCAGCCTGGCGATTTGGATGCCGGTACCCGGCTGCCGTGCCAGTCCAGAACCATCACCCAGGAACAGCTGAACCGCTATTCCCGGGTGTCGGGAGACCAAAACCCCCTGCATTTGGACCCGGATTTTGCCGCCACCACTCAATTTGGCGGGATTATTGCCCACGGCATGCTGACCTTGGCCCTAGTTTCTGAAATGCTGGTGGCTGCCTTCGGAAAATCCTGGCTGGAAACCGGCGGCTTGAAGGTCCGCTTCAAGGGAGCGGCATATGTGGGAGAGTATTTGGAGACCTGGGGGAGGGTGGAAAAAATTGCGACCAACGGCGAGATGACCGAACTGGTCTGCGCTGTCGGTGTTTGGAACCGAGACCGGGACCAGGAGATTATAACCGGCACTGCCACGCTGTCCTTGAGTTGACCGAGAGATAAAGGAAGGAGCATGCAACAGCCAGCAGCGGGAACCCCGATCCGGATTGTATTGGATGCTATGGGCGGCGACTATGCCCCTCGCGAGACCGTCAAGGGCGCCGTCGAGGCGTTGGGTCAGCACGACGTGGAAATTACCCTGGTGGGGGACCAGGCCGCGGTAGAGGCCGAGCTGGCACGAAATGACCCCGAGGGCCTGCCGATCAAGGTGGTCCCGTCCACCGGCAAGATAGGGGACGACGAGCACCCGATTCATGCCCTGCGGCAAAAGAGGGATGCCTCAATTGTGGTCGCAACCAAACTGCTCAAGAGCGGCCAGGCCGACGCGCTGGTGACGGTGGGTTCGACCGGGGCGGCGATGGCCAGCGCGGTGATGGTGCTGGGGCTAATGGAGGGATTGGACCGGCCCTGCATCGGCGGGCCCTTCCTTGGGTTGGCGCCCCGCACCGTGCTAGTTGACATAGGTAGCAACGTCGACTGCCGTCCCTCCCTCCTGGTCAGCTTCGGCGCCCTGGGGGCGGTTTTCGCCAAATACTTCTTGGGAATTGAGAATCCCAGGGTCGGCCTGCTAAGCGTGGGCGCCGAAGAGGCCAAAGGCAACCGGCAGGTTCAGGAAAGTTTCCCGCTATTTCAGCAGAGCCACCTCAATTTTGTCGGCAATGTTGAGGGCATGGACTTCTTCACCGACCGGGCCGACGTAATCGTATGCGATGGATTTGTCGGTAACATCCTGATTAAGTTCACCGAAGGCCTGGGGAGTGCCCTGGCTCCCTACCTGCATAAGCAGCTCTCCCAACTCTTGCCTCCCCAGGACGTAATCAAGATCATCTCCGAGCTTTGGCAAACAACTAATTTGCCCCGAACAATGGGGGGGCCGCTCTTCGGTGTCAACGGCGCGGTCATCCTGGGACACGGCTCCTCGAAGGCCGACGGCATCTGTGGTGCCATCGGAACCGCAGTGCAATATGTCCGACTGGGGCTGATGGACAGCATGCGAGCGGAATTGGAATCGGTGCACCGCCAGCGCGAGCTCAAGGTCTAGGGCCAGGGGAATGGCGGATCTCAAGGGGCAAGTCGCTCTGGTAACCGGTGCTTCCCGAGGTATTGGGTCGGTTATCGCCCAGTACCTGGGAGAGGCGGGAGTCAACGTAGGCGTCAACTATGTGGCGAGTGAAGACGCGGCGAGCCGGGTTGTCGACGCGGTAACCAAGGCCGGGGCGGAGGCGGTTTTGGTTCCAGCAGATGTTTCCCAGGAAGCCGAAGCCAAAGCGGCGGTAAAACAGGTGGTGGACCGTTGGGGCCGCATAGACATCCTGGTGAACAATGCCGGAATTACTCGAGATAGACTTTTGCTGCGGATGAGCGCGGAAGACTGGGATCGGGTGCTGGACGTGGACCTGCGCGGAGCCTTCCTCTGCACCAAGTATGTCATGCCTCATCTGATCCGGCGGCGGCAAGGGCGGGTTGTCAACATATCATCGGTGGTGGGCATAGGCGGGAATCCGGGCCAGGCAAATTACGCGGCGGCCAAAGCGGGGCTCATCGGGTTTACCAAGGCGGTAGCCCGAGAGGTTGCCTCTCGAAATGTTACGGTCAATGCCCTGGCTCCCGGTTTCATCGATACCGGCGGTATGGTGGATACCATGTCCGAGGAAGCCCGGCAAAATGTGCTGGGCCGTATTCCCATGGGGCGGTTTGGCAGTGGCTCAGACGTGGCGCAGGCAGTGGTTTTCCTCTGTGGTGAAGGCGCGGGTTACATAACCGGCCAGGTCTTGATCATTGATGGCGGTCTCATAGCCTAATTTTACGGGCCTAGCAATTATCTTAAAATGTCACCCCGAGCCGAGCGAGGGGTCTAGAGTCCCTGGGAATATGGTGCTGACCTCATTGGCTATGGTGCAACTGCAATACTGATTCATGAGGTTTTACCCGCCAAGGAATTAGATTCCTCAGTCGCTTCGCTCCTTCGGAATGGCATTGGCCTAAATCCTACGGGCCAATCCCTGTCCCCGATTCTTCCGTCCGCTCCGGTCTCCCTCCATTAGCTTATACTTGCGTTGCCCGACAGCGGCGGAAACTCCAAGGTACAGGTCTAAGTTCCGGGTCCAAGTTCTGGGGAGGGGATATGCGTGCCACCGCCAAATTGCGTCAGATGCTCCAGAATCCGGGAATCATAATGGCTCCCGGCGCATATGATTGCCTGACCGCCAGAATCATTGAGCGAGCCGGATTCCCGGCGGTGTATATGACCGGAGCCGGCATTTCAGTGGCCCGGCTCGGCTTTCCGGATTTGGCGCTGGCCACCATGACCGAAATGACCGGCAACGCCGCCGATATTGCCGCCTCGGTAGCGGTCCCGGTTATTGCCGACGCCGATACCGGATATGGCGGCCCGCTCAACGTGCGCCGGACCGTCCGCAAGTATGAACAGGCCGGAGTGGCGGCCATCCATATTGAGGACCAGGAGTTTCCCAAGCGGTGCGGCCACCTGGATAACAAGCGGGTTATCCCCGCCGAAGAAATGGTGCAGAAGATCCGGGCTGCTGTGGAGGCGCGGACCGACGAGAACTTTTTAATCATCATCCGAACCGACGCCTTGGCGGTGACCGGATGGGACGACACCATGGACCGGTGCAAGAGATACATTGAGGCTGGAGCAGACGCCCTGTTCGTCGAGGCCTTGCGTACTTCGGAGGAGGCGCAGCGGGCGGTAGAGTGTTTGCCGGTGCCGCTGCTTTACAACTTTGTTGAAACCGGCAAGTCACCCCTGATACCGGCGCCGGAGTTGGAGCAGATGGGCTTCAAGCTGGTCATTTTTCCGGTCAGCGCCCTGCTGACGGTAACCGCCGTAGTGAGCAAGCTGCTGCGAGAGCTCAAAGATAAAGGGACCACCGCTGGGATGATGGACGAGATGGTAAGTCTGGAGGATTGTTTCAACCTGGTGGGGTTATCGGAAATGATTTCGATAGACGCTGGGTATTTTCCCGCCGGGGGATTGGAGCAAAATGCTGAATAAGTCTTGGAGGGTGAGTGAGAAGCTGGTTTCTCCCCCTTGACAAGGGCACACTGGGGGAGGCATTTGAATTTATGAGCTTTGGGTACCGGTTTATGGTAGGTGATTTGCAAACTATGGGGTGGGGTTGGCCATGGTTCAGGCATGAGCCACAGGCGAAGCCAAGGCCTGCCCCGGAAAAGTTGTCGAGTCATACAGCTTATGCCCTTCCTTATCACGCTATCCTTTCGGGGTCCAGAACAGCCTGGAAGTGGATGAGGGCTTGTAATTCCATGCGGAGGTACTCCAAGAGAAATAGCATCCTCTGCTCGAGTCCTATAGGCGGTGGCCACCCTGTGGGCCACCGCCTATAGGACTCGAGCCAGTGACGGGCCACACGGCCCGGGTCAGTCCTTCGAGTGCGTTGCCATTACCAGCCTACGCGCTTGAGGGCGCGAAATCCCAACTCGATCCAGATGCGCAGCCCATACCAGCACACCCCTACCTCCTCGGGAGGCAAGTCGGTAATTACTATCCAGGGTTCCTTCTGGCCGGTATCCCAAACCACCAGCAAAGTGCCGAAGCGGTGGCGCTTGGGATTATGAAATGCAGCGCCCCTCCCACCCAGGCGTGGCCTGGTCCGGGAATCAGCCTCCTGGCTTGCTGGCGTTGCCCCTGCAACGGTTGAAAGCTGGTGTTGTTTTTTACTCGCATCAGTGGGTGCCATCCCAAGGCTCGAATTTGCTGCCAAAGGCGGGGGCTCCCCAGGCCCCGGTCAGTCATCACCACCACGGTCATGCTTTTGGACAATTCGGGAGCAAGCAGTTGCAAAAGCCGGAGGATTTCGGGAATCCAAGACTGGCGACCGAGGAATCTTAGATTCTTCGCCTCAACTACGTTCCGGCTGCTCTGGGATCGATGGGCAGCCTACCTGACCCGGCCAGCCCCTGCCAGAAATCCCGGTTTAGTCCGGCTGCAGCGGTTCTGGCTGGATCGCCGGAGCAGGTGGATCCTGGTGGGCATGGTGCTCGTAAGCGTAGGCTTGTCCGTCCATGTGCACCATCAAGAGATGAGTCCCGAAGGTTTGATTAAGCACCTCTTCAGTTAAGACCTGACTGGGCTCGCCGAAAGCGATCAATCGCCGGTTCAGACAGGCCACTTGGCCCGCGCAAACCGACACGCAGGAGAGGTCATGGGTGCTGAGCACAATGGTCGTGCCCTCCGACTGCAGTTGGTCCATGGTGTCCAGCAGGCGGTGCTGGGCCCTGGCGTCCAACCCGGCCATCGGTTCATCCATCAAGAGCAGTTGCGGGCCGTTGGCCAAGGCCCGGGCCAATAGCACCCGGCGCCTCTGCCCGCCGGATAGTTCGCCGATCAGCCGCTGGCGAAAGGGGTACATCCCAACTTTTTCCAACGCCGCGCCGGCAAGCTCCCGGTCCTCCTTGTTGGTCCGGCGCAGCAGGCCCCGACGGGCGTACCTGCCCATTAAGGCCACGTCCGAGACACTTACCGGAAAGTCCCAGTCAACCTGCTCTATTTGCGGCACGTACCCGACCCGGCGTCGCTGCTGCTCGGCAGGCTGCCCCAGCACGGAAATTCGTCCCCGCCAGGGCTTGACCAATCCCAAAACCGCCTTCATCAGGGTGGATTTCCCCGACCCGTTGGGGCCGATTATCCCCAGGATCTGCTGCTCCGCCAGCTGGAAGGAGACGTCCTCCAGGGCAGTAACCCGGTCATAGCCGGCCCACAAGCCCTCAATCTCCAGGGCATATGTCGCCTGTTCGGTCATTTGCTCGGTGGAAGTCATTTCGCCAATTGCTGTCCGGCGCACTGGCTATTTCGCGCCGGTGGGATCATAAATACCAGTCGTCCCCAGCCGGCGGCCAGGGATTGCGTTCGTCGAGAACCTGCGACAGCTGAATGAACGCGCCTTTCATGGAAGCGGGATGAAGCCAAATGCTGTTGAATCCCAGATTTACGTAATTGTCGGTACGCCGGGAGGTGGTGTACCGAACATCCTGGCCTTTGAGATAATCATCCACGGCGAGGGAGTCCTCTATTTCAAAAATGGTCAAGTAGATGCCCTCGCCGTAGCGCCGGAGAAACCGCGCCGAGGAGGTATCCGGGCTGGTAGGTTGGGCCAGCTCGATAAAGGTGCTCTTGTCATTCAGGGGCAGCACCGCAATTTCCAGGTCGGTGAAGCTAATCTGGAACCTGCGGGTGGCGGTGATCCCAAACATCCGGCCCCAATGCTCCGTCGCCTCGTCCAAGTCCCGAACCAGGATAGCCACCTGCCTCAGCCGGCGGGTTCTGGGTGGAACCCCCTGCTTTAGCCAGTTGGGGCCGGCGGGAGGCCAGGGGTTGGTCGCGTCGGAGACCTCAACAATCTCCAGAAAGGCTCCGTTGGCCGAGGAGGGATGGACGAAGGCAGAGCGGGTTGCTTCCGTCCGGGTCTCCGCCGTAATCCTAACGCCCAGGGATTTCAAGTGAGGGATTAGCTCGTCGTAGGCTTGGGTCTCGAAGATAAGGAGGTAGGGAGCCTCGCCCCGGCGGCGCAGGTAGCGGCCTGCTGGGGATTCGTCGCTGGTGGGCTGAAGCAGCTCGATGAAGGTACCTTCGCCTGCGGGGAGCACCTGGTTCGACAATTGATACTGGGGCAGCTCCTGGGCGCGGCAGTGCTCCATTCCCAGGATGCGCCGATACAATTGGCTAGCCTCCGGCAGGTCCTGGACCAGCATCGCTACCTGGCGTAGACGTTCCAGCATAATCGGCCAGCCGGTCTCAGCCGCTCTCAGCCTGGCGGCTGGGGAGGGACAAGAGGGCCGTGCCCCCAACATACCGTTCCCCCTCAGCGCCGGTCATGAGTATGTCGCAGGTAACCAGGTTTTCGCCGTCTTCCTGACGGGTGTCGGTGACCGTGGCGGAAATCCTCAAGGGCTTGTTGTGAGGCACCGGCTGCCGGAAAACCAGGTCCAGGTCTTTCAGGCTTTCCGGGCTGGCCCAATCGGTCAGTAACTGAGCCATCAGGGCCATGCTCATGATCCCCGGTAAAATGGGACCGGGCAGTCGTGTCTTTTCAGCTTTTTCCTGGTCGGTAAACCGGTTGGGCATGGGATTTCCCCACAGCTGGCAAAAATCGATGACATCCTGATCTCTGGCCACCCGCTCCAACGGGCCGATCTCGTCGCCCAGGTCCACATCTTCGAAATACACAGTATTCTCTGCCAATTCCTGCTGCTCCTGGCCCGTTTACTCCCGGGCCGCGCCCGTTTACTCCCGGGCCGCGAAGGACTCCTGAACGTCGGCCACCACCTGGCCATTCTGGTTTCGAAAAGTCGTCTCCCAAACAATGAACACCATGGTGCCGCTCCGTCCGGTCTTGGGGTAGACCTCTTTCAAATGGGAAGAGGCAGTCAGCGAATCTCCTGCTGAAATGATTCCTTTTGCCTGGACTCGTTGCCCGGCGTGAAAACGCGATCGGCCGAATTTAAGTTTTATATCCGGCAACTCAACGTGGCGGACAAACAAGGTGCACATGGTAGGAGGAGCGACCACCCCGCTGTAGCCGGCGGCTTTCGCGGCGGCCTCGTCGTTGTAAATTGGTCCGGTCTCGCCAATGCTCTTGCTGAAAGCCTGAACCATCTCTCTGGTTACTTCAAAAGGGCCGGCCTGGTGCTCCACGCCGTAAAGGGACCGATCGTAGTCCAAGTCCATTACCATGTGTTCGCCACGCCCCCTTTGCGATAGTGCGGTGAATATAGTAGGATCCGCCTCTATTCCCGGTCGGCTTTACGGGTGTCCTCCAACCAAACTGGGCGGAATTCGCCGGTCAGCAGCGCCTCCACCAGGTCTGCCTCATTCCGGATCTCGGCCTCGAACTGGGTGACACAGGCGCAGATATGGCTGGCCAGGTGGGCGTCGCTGCACCCTATACCCAGGTAACCCTGCTTCTCGCACAGCTCCGCCGCGCGCTCGTTCTCCCCCGCCCGGCTCCCGCCGTTGAGACGCTCCACAATGCGCACGTCCGGAAACTCCTCCCCCAGCTCCATGTAATCCACCAACCCAATCCCGAACCGGCCCGGATGCGCCGGCAGGGCGATAGCTCCATGGTGGCGGGCCGCCTTCATCAGCTCCCGGGCATCCAATCTCACGTCGGCAAAATCAATGTCGGCGGTCAATCCTTCATTCACCCCGTATACCAGGAAATGGCCGTAGCGGGTATCCAGCTCCGACCCCTTCAGGACCACTACGCCGTATTGGGCGGCCAGGGCGGAATAATCTTTATCCCGGTCAAACTTGCGGTGCTCGGTGAGGACAATTCCATCGGCGGTATATCCTCGTTTTCGCAGCACTTGAATCCATTTCAGGAACTGCTCCACGGTAGCGCGGGAGTCGTCCGAGGATACGGAGTGACTGTGCAGGTCCAGATACAAAGGTTGGGATGAACCTCCAATTTCGGCCGGCGCCGACCCGAGTGCGGCTGAGGACTCATGCCGGATTCTTCTCCGGATTCTTCTATTGATGCTTCCAGCCCCATGATAAGGGGTGAAGGCGAATTCATCAACCTGGGGAACGAATTTCGAAGGACGTGCCGCGACGCCGAACCGGAGAGCCGGCCTAATTTGGCTCAGCAGAAAGAGCCAACGATTCAGTCGCCGGCATGGGGCGCCAGCCACCGGCTGAGGATGGCATCATTCGGACAGGCTTTAAGTAGGGGATAGTCCCAGACTCCTCGTGGATCAGTGGAGGGGAACCGGCAGACCTGTAAGCCGGGTTTTGTATCCCCGGTATTCGACAGACCTTCCGGAAAACCGGAAGGCCCTGGCAATACCCGGAGACGGTGACCATCTATCTAGCCCACCGGCGCCCAGCGGACGGCCGGCTCCCAACAACGGGACGATGTTGCCATCGGGGTCCAGCGGCCAACCCGGGGATGAGTCGGACCCTCGTACTCCCCCTATTCGGCCTTGCTCCAAGTGGGGTTTGACCGTCGCTGCGTCACCGCAGACGACCGGACGCTCTTACCGTCCGATTTCAACCTTACCGCCGGTCCAGATCCCTCTCCCCCCAGCCAACCCAACTTTCTGATCGGAAAACCGGAGGCGGTGTGTTTCTGTGCCACTTTCCGTCCCCCACGACGTCATCACTAACGCCGCAGAAGCCTGGGGGTTACCCAGCACCTTGTCCGTTGGAGCCCGGACTTTCCTCCCCCTCGAAAAATCGAGGCGGCGGTCACCCAGTCTGCCGGCTCCCTCCGGGTCGAACTCTAGCACACGGGCTAAAGGGGGTCAACGGGAGTCTCGGGCGGTTAACATGGTGGCCGGCAGGGGCTGCTTTCTGGCCCTAAAGCCGAAAATTAAAGCTGAGCAATAGAAAGGCTAGGAAATGGGGCATCGTCAGGACGAAGGTGTGAGAGGGTCTTAGAATAGGGGATGAGGGGTTAGCCGGGCCAGAGCATGCGGCCGCAGCTACTGCAGAGTACCATTTGACGTCCGGTGCGGACCCGCTGGAGATGCTGGGTCGGTAGAGACATACGGCAGGCCTGACAAAGCCCCCGCTCCACCTTGGCGACGGCTGTCCCGCCCTTCCTCTTCCGCAGTATGTCGTACTTTTGCAGTTCTTGCTGGTCCACGGTGGCGGCCAACTCCTCTCTCTGGACCTGAATGGTATCCTCTTTCGAGCTCAATTGCTCCACCTGTTGAGTCAACTCAGCCTGCCGTACCTCCCAGCCAACTCGCGTGATTTCCAGTTCACTTTCCAGCGAAGTGATTCGGGACCTGGAATTGTCCGCGGCGACGGTCAACTCCAACATCCGCATTTCCATGTCATCTAACTGCTTCCGCACGTGGCCGGCTTCCAGCTCCGCACTGGCCATCTCGCGGGCGGTGGTCACGTCACCGCTATAAATTCTTTCCTCCAGCCCTGGAACCCGCTCGCGAAGTTCGTCGGCATCCTGCCGGAAGGACTGGTGGGACTCTTGGGTTTCCGACAGCCTCCCCTGCTCTTCGGCTAGAGCGGTTTCCATCTGCTCCAACTCCAGCCGGGCATTTAGCTCCTCCTCGGCTTGGGACTTTTGGCTTTGAATGGCGTCCAGCGCCAGGTCCAACTCTTGGAGGGAGAACAGCTGTTTAACGGTGGTCATTAAGGCCTTTCCACTTACCCTGGCGGTTAAATATCCTAGCTTGATTCTAGAAACCCGCAGGGGGATTGTCAACGGCCACGCCCGGCAAACCACGAGTTTGGGATATGTTGGGACCAAATCCCCCCCTTTCCCAGCCCTCACCGGTGATGTAATATCAACTCGGTGCCAGATTCATCGAAAACCGGGATAGCCTCCGCTCGACTGGCAAACCTTCTTTTCGGGGCACATTTTGTTTTTTAAGATGTACGTCCTATCAAGGCTGGCAAGGGTATGTATTGTAGCTGAAAATCCAGATCGCCATGTTATTTCCAGGGAGCCCTTCGGCTTGCCTCCGCTACGTTCCGACTCGGAATTGACGTAATTCTGCATACTATGGCGTATTCGCCACCGGCAAGATTGACATACCCCGGTCAGTCCCCTTAGGGGATAGGAGCAGCTTATTTGCGCATTCTGCATTTTTCCGACCTTCACATTGGGGTGGAGAACTATGGTCGTCCCGATCCCGCCACCGGTCTCTCCACCCGCTTGGGGGACTTCCTCGCCACGCTGGATGAGGTAGTCGATTGCGCTCTCGACGAGCGGGTTGACCTGGTGTTGCTGGCCGGTGACGCCTACAAAGGCCGGGATCCTTCCCAGACCCACCAGCGGGAGTTCGCCAAGCGCCTCTCGCGCCTCTCCAATGCCGGCATCCCGATCTTCATGTTGGTGGGGAACCACGACCTTCCCAACGCCGTAAGCCGGGCCACCGCCGTGGAAATCTTTCAAACCTTGCAAGTGCCCCACGTATACATTGGTGACACCCTTCGAATTTACGACGTTCCCACCC